>NZ_CAJULS010000164.1 GCF_910587525.1 uncultured Oscillibacter sp.
TGAACATCTCGGTGAGCTCGATCTCCCGCTCGCCCCGGCGGCAGCAGAAGATGGCGGCGTCGCCGTCAGAGATCTTGCCCACAGGCTTCCCGTCCTCTACCAAAACCATGGGCTCCAGGTGGTAGTCGTCCTGACCCAGCTCGTATGCCCTCTTGACGGCCTCAGCCAGCTGAGCGCCGCCGCGTTTGATGTCTGCCATATCAAAAAACCTCCTGTATCGATAAATGTGCTTTCGTTGCCACTGCTTCGCCCTGATGATTACCAGACCTGACAGCGGGACAAAGTTCTTTTTGGTTCTTTTTCTCTCAGGAAAAAGAATCACTGTCCGTCGTTGGGGAGAATCAGCCTGTCAACAGCCACCTTTCCGCAGGCGGGAAAGATGTCCAGCAGCTGGGGAAAAGTGTAGACCTTGCCGTCGGGCATGTTCTCCTCCGTCAGCTTCAGGGGCTTGTTTTTATTGTACTGCACCGTGACAGTCATGCCGAAATCGCAGGCCTTGGCGCCCACGATGTCCCGGTTCAGGTTGTCGCCCACATAGCAGCAGTTCTCCGGCTGGGCGCCCACTTCCTCCATGGCATAGTAGTAGATGGCCGGGCCGGGCTTGCGGACATAAGTGATGGAGGACTGCTGGACAGTCTTGAAATAGGGCCGCAGGCCGTCGGCGTCCAGCCACTCATCTACCTCCCGCTTGCCTACCAGGTCGCTGATGATGCCCAGCGTATAGCCCCGGGCGCACAGTTCCTTCACAGTCCCGGCGCCGCCTTCCACCACGGTACGGCGGCCCTTGGTCTGGCGGTACTGGTACGTCAGCTCCGCGGCGTTTTTCAAGATGCGCTCCCGGTCCATATCGAAGGCCAGCCAGCGGGTCCACAGGACCTCCTCCGGGGCCTCGCACATGAATTTCAGCGCCCACTCCCGGTATTTGTCGTACCGCTTGTCGATCACATCGCTGAACCACTGGTTGGGGTCGTCGGTCTCCACGCCGCACAGCTCCGCGATCTTCGCCCGGGCGGCGGAGAGGTAACCGGGGTCCTCGTCGATGACCCGGAAGGTGCCCCCCAGGTCCAGGAAGATGTATCTGATGTCAGTGTTCATGTTCCATCAGCCTCCTTATTGTTGTAATCCTATGGAAAACGGGAGGCGCGCCCGGAGGCCCTCTGCCCCCGGACGTTCTCCAAATCCATTCAATTCAGGGGCGGCAGCAGATTCAGGATCTCCCGGAAGTCCTCCACCACCGCGTCGGGGCGGTTCTCCTCGGTAAATTCCACGGGATGCTTTTTCTCAGGAGAGGAGAAGATAATGTTGCAGCCCACGCCGGCCTTTTTGGCGCCGGGGATGTCCCGCTTGATGTTGTCCGCCACAGACACGCACTCGCTCAGCTCCACGCCCATCTCCTTGGCGGCCAGCTGGTAAATCTCAAAGCAGGGCTTGCGCATGTGGCACACAGAGGAGAGGATGACCGTATCAAAATACTGGTCCAGGCCGTCCTCCTCCAGCCAGTCCGGCACCTCGTTCTCGCCGATCAGGTTGGAGATAATTCCCAGCTTGTAGCCCCGCTCATGGAGGCCCTTGATGACCTCCACGCCGCCGTCTACGACAACCCGGCGGCCCTTGCACTGGCGGTATTGGAAGCTCAGCTCATGGCAGACCTGCTTGATGCGTGCCTGATCGTAGTCCGGCAGCAGCCACTTGCACCACAGCTCCTCATCGCCGGACTCCTTGTTCTCACCCAGGGCCCATTTGCGGTAGGGCTCATAGCGCTCCTCAATCATCTGGTAGAACTCCTCGTAAGGAACAGGGGAGCCGGCGATCTCCGCCATCTTCCGGCGGGCGTGGCGCATCCAGGGCTCCTCCAGCAGGGCAATGCGGAGGGTTCCCCCAAGATCGAAGAAGACGGCCTTGTAACGCTTTGTCGTATCCATAGCGTTCCTCCTTGTTTAAGTACGGGCGGGGAAGATGTCCAGCAGCTCAGACAGGGCGGTGATGACGTGGTCAGGGGTGAACTCCTTGCCGGTGGCGTGCTCATTGTTCAGGGTGTCCGGCTCGTCGATGCGGATCATCATGCCGAAGCCCGCGGCCTGGGTGCCCTCCACGTCCCGGACCGGATTGTCGCCCACGTAGGCGCAGTTGGCCTCCGGGGTGCCGATGCAGCGGCAGGCCAGGTGATAAATCTCCGGGTTGGGCTTGCGCAGGCGGACCTTGGAGGAGAGAATGGTGGTCTTGAAGCACTGGGCCACGCCGTCGGCGGCCATCCAGTCGGGGATCTCCGTCTCCGTGACGGTGTTGGCGATGATGCCCAGCGTGTAGCCCCGGGCACTGAGCTCTTTGATGGTAGCAACGGCATCCGGCCGGGCCACCCGGCGGCCGTCGTGGTCACGCCACAGGCGGGTGAGCCGGGCGGCGTTGGCAAAAATCATGTTGGGCTCGTACTCCGGCAGCATATACTGGGTCCACAGCTCGCCCTCGGAGGCATCCAGCAGCGTCTCCTTGGACATCTTGCGGTACTTCTTCCACCGCTCCTCCAGCTTGGCAAAAAGCTCATCGTGGCTCTCCTTGGTCTGAATCAGCTCCATGAGGCCGGCCTCTGCCCTGTCAATAAAATCCTGCTCCTTAAGCACGATGCGGAGCGTATTGCCCACATCAAAGAAAATCGTCTGAATATCCGGGGTCATTTCAAAGTCCTCCTTCAAATAGTATTTACGAATCTCAAAATCCGCGGAAACTCCGCCGGAGAGCCTCCCGGGCCCCGTCTTCCAGCGGTGGGAGCAAATCTGTAAACGTTTGCGTCCTTTTACAGTTTTTATTCTAAATAACAGCGGGCTCTTTGTCAATATCCCAAATGCCAAAGAGTGGGGCAGTTTTTTCGTTTTTATGCCCAAAAGGCGGAAAAAATCAGATTGTTATTGACAATAGCAGGAAAATCATATATGCTTTTGTCATATGGCTGGCAGCAGTATGCGCTTTGCCAGCCGCAAAATATAAAACGGAAACGTTTGCGATTTTCCGGATCGGGGAGGATGGTTAAAATCCATGAAAAGCGTAACGTTAAAAGATGTGGCAAAGGCTGCCGGCGTCTCTTACGCCACCGTCTCCCGGGCCCTGTCCGGCAGTCCCCAGATCGGAAGTGACACCCGGGAGCGCATCATCAAGCTCTGCGACGAGATGGGCTACACTACAAACTATGTGGCCCGCTCCATGGTGATGAAAAAGACGGACCTCATCGGCCTGGTGGTTCCCTCTGTGGACAACCAATTTATGAGCGAGATGGCCTATCACGCGGAGATGAGCGCCCGGACGCACGGCTATAACATCATGCTCTGCAACTCCGGCCCGGACCTGAGACAGGAGAAAACAGTGGTCAAACTGCTTCTGGGCCGCCAGGTAGACGGCATCCTCATCGTACCCCAGGGGCCGCAGACCTACGAGAATATCAGGGCCTACACCGATCAGGTACCCACCGTATTCGTCAGCGAAAACCTGCGGGACCAGCCCCAGAGCTATGTCACCGTAGACAACAGCCGGGGCACCTACATCGGCACCAAATATCTCTACGAGCTGGGTCACCGGGACATTTTGTACTTCGGCCGCCGCCGCACCACCACCCACCAGCTGCGGGCGGAGGGATATATGCGGGCCTGCCAGGAGCTGGGCCTTCAGCAGCGGTTTTTCAACAGCGAGTACAGCCGCTCCTCCATCAACAACGGCTACCAGATGGCAAGAGATCTCTTCTCCCGGGCCATCGACTACACCGCCATTTTCGCCTCCACGGACTCCCATGCCCTGGGCGTCATGCGGGCGGCGGATGAACTGCGGATTGATATCCCTGGGCACCTCAGCCTCATCGGCTTTGATAACATCCCCTCGTCGGAGCTGCCCCGCATTGAGCTGACCACCATCGAGCAGCCCCTGCGGGAGATGGCCGTCCAGGCCGTAGATATGCTGCGGGACAAGATCGAACACGGCACCCAGGGATACGTCCACCAGATCCTTCTGCCCGGCCTTGTGAAGCGGGGCACCTGCCGGACGCTGGACTGACCGGTCCTTGTCTGCTATTTTACCACGCGGACCGGAGCGGCGCAAGCCATCCGGACACGGAGAATAAATCAAGGGATGCCCGACAGCTACGCCGGACCCCCAGGAAAGAAAGGGAGCAGATCTCATATGAACGGCTATCTCTACGACCCTCACACCCACACGGCAGAGACCAGCAGATGCGGTCATCTCTTCGCCGCCGATGTGGTGGACCGCTATGTCCGCCACGGCTTCTCCGGCCTGGTGGTCACCGACCACCTCCACCCGGAGTACCTCTCCCGCATTGACACAGAGCACAACTGGGACAAGGTAATGGACCA
>NZ_CAJULS010000165.1 GCF_910587525.1 uncultured Oscillibacter sp.
TCCGCACCACCGTGGCCACCGCCGGAAACGACCACCGCCTGGGGGCCCAGGAGGCCCCTCCCGCCGTGCTCTCCATCTTCCTGGGCGATGAGCTCAACGCCGTGGTGGAGTCCATCATCCACGACACCCGCTACACCGATGCGGAGAAGAAGATGCTGAAGGTGGGTGTGGATGTGCTCCCCGCCATCCGCCAGGACAACACTGACCGCAACCGCACCTCCCCCATGGCCTTCACCGGCAACAAGTTCGAGTTCCGGATGCCGGGCTCCTCCCTGTCCGTCTCCGGCCCCAACATCGCCCTGAACACCATCATGGCCGAGGAGCTGGAGCAGTTCGCCGACGAGCTGGAAAAGGCGGAAGACTTTCAGTCCGCCCTGCACCAGCTGGTGAAGAGGACCCTCACCGAGCACCAGCGGATCATCTTCAACGGCAACGGCTACGACGACGCCTGGCTTCAGGAGGCGGAGCGCCGGGGACTGAGCAACCTCAAGTCCACCGCCGACGCCCTGCCCGCCTATATTGCCCCCAAGAATATCCAGCTCTTTGTCAAGCACGGCATCTACACCGAGGCGGAGGTCCGGGCCCGGTACGAGATCCACGTGGAGAACTACTCCACCGTCATCTCCATTGAGGCCAAGACCATGATAGACATGATCCGCCATGACATTCTTCCCGCCGTCTCCAAATACGCCGCCGAGCTGGCCCGGCGGGCTGCCGCCAAGGCGGATGCCGGTCTGCCCTATCAGTATGAGGCCGTCACGGCCAGAGAAGCCGCCGAGCTCACCGATAAGCTGATGGAACAATGCCGCGCTCTGACCTCAGATCTGGAGGGGATGCCCGCCGGGCCGGAGGAGGCCATGCGCTACTGTCACGACGCTCTTATCCCCGACATGGACGCGGCCCGGGCCTCTGTGGACGCTCTGGAGGTTCTCACCGCCGCCGAATACTGGCCCATGCCTGTGTACAGCCAGCTGCTGTTCTCCGTCTGATCCATACAGCCCCCGCTCCGGCCCGCTTTCGTCGGAGCGGGGGCTTCGCGCAAGGGGGAATATTTTCGCCGCCGGAAGTCCCACCCCCTCCTTTTCTCTCCAAAATATTCAAAATTTTCCCTTGCGCCCGCCGGTGCCCTGTGGTATACTGATACCCGCTGAAATCCATTTCCCGGAGGTGCCGCGGTGAAAAAGCGCAGTCACAAGCTCCTGGCCTCCACACTGCTGGAGTATGAACACGGATTCCGTGCCCGGCGGTACGAGTGGGCCTTTCTCTTCGGCTCCTTCCAGCCGGACTGCAACCCCCTGACCTACCTGAAGGGCTCCCTGCGGGCCCACAAGTTCCGGGGGCACAATTTTTCCAACTCTCAAGCCTACATAAACGCCCACATCCTGCGGCTCCAGCGCCGGGCCCGCTGGAACATTTGGCAGTACTACACCCTGGGCAAGCTGACCCACTATCTGGCCGACGCCTTCACCTTCCCCCACAATGAGAACTATCCCGACAGCCTCATCGCCCACCGGGCGTATGAGGACACCCTGCGGGTGTGTTTTGCGGAGTACCTCCAGAACCGCACTCTGCAGCTGGAGGAAGAACGGCGGGATCTGACTCTTGCCATTGACGAGCTGCACCGCCGGTACATGGAGACCCAGGCGGATGTGAATCAGGATGTTCGGTATATTCTGGAGGCCAATCTGCTCTTAATGGCCGGATGTCTCCCCTCCGCGGCCTGATTTCGGGCGAAATTCCCCGTTTTAATCTGTATTTTCCTTCTTCATTTGTATAGATTGACGGTTCCCATTTTCCCGTCATCGTGCTATCCTTTATTATATATTCCAGGATCGAAAGGGATATCTGACATGACCAACATCGCCCGCCACGCTGAATACCGCTACTTTAGCTTTACCTATTTTTATGGTAAGGCTTATTTGGGTTTGGCTGAATGCGTGCGCGTGTAACCTTTGGTTTTGTTGGAACCATTTGTACATGATGACCCGCGGCCGAACCGGCCGCGGGTTTTTTGTACCACTCTAAACTCAGGAGGACACCGTCATGATCGTTATTTTAAAGCACGACCCCAACCGCGAACAGCTGGAGAGCCTCATCAACTGGCTCCAGGAGAAGGGCATCGCTATCCACACCAGCATCGGCGAGGCCCACACCATCCTGGGGCTGGTGGGCGACACGTCCAAGCTGGACATTGACCTCATCGCCGCGCTGGACATCGTGGAGGATGTCAAGCGGGTCCAGGAGCCCTACAAAAACGCCAACCGGAAATTTCATCCGGAGGACACCGTGATCCATGTGGGCAACACCCAGATTGGCGGCGGCACCCTGACCATCATGGCCGGTCCCTGCTCTGTGGAATCCGAGGAGCAGGTGGTGGCCATCGCCAAGGCGGTGAAGGCCAGCGGCGCCACCATGCTCCGGGGCGGCGCCTTCAAGCCCCGCACCTCCCCTTATGCCTTCCAGGGTCTGGGCGCCACAGGCCTGGAGTACCTGAAAGTAGCCCGGCAGGAGACAGGCCTTCCCATCGTCACCGAGCTAATGGACCTGAGCCAGCTGCCCCTCTTCAAAGATGTGGATGTCATCCAGATCGGCGCCAGAAACATGCAGAACTTCGACCTTCTGAAAGCCGTGGGCCACCAGGACCGGCCTGTAATGATTAAGCGGGGCATGTCCGCCACCTATGAGGAGTGGCTCATGAGTGCCGAGTACGTCATGTCCGGCGGCAACGAGAACGTAATCCTCTGTGAGCGTGGCATCCGCACCTTTGAGAGCTACACCCGCAACACCCTGGACCTGGCTGCCATCCCCGTCATGCGGCGGCTGACCCACCTGCCCATCATCATCGACCCCAGCCACGCCACCGGTAAAAGCTGGCTTGTGGAGCCCATGGCCATGGGCGCTGTGGCCACTGGAGCCGATGGCCTCCAGATCGAGGTCCACAACGACCCCGCCCACGCTCTGTGCGATGGTCCCCAGTCCCTGAAGCCCGAGGACTTCGAGCCCCTGGCGAAAAAGCTGCTGGCGCTGCACGGCGCCGTGAAGTCCCTGGAGGACTGAGATCATGAATGTTGGAATTGTAGGCCTGGGGCTCATCGGCGGCTCTATGGCCAAGAGCATCAAGGCCCTCACGGCCCACAACGTCTACGGCGCTGATCTGGATACGGAGACCATGACTCTGGCCCGGATGTGCGGAGCCATCGACGCCCCCCTGACAGATGAGAATCTGCCCGAGTGCGGCCTGATTCTCATCGCCATTCGTCCCGGCGCGGCGGTGGAGTGGGTCCGCGCCCACGGGGCGCAGATCTCCAAGAACGCCATCGTGGTGGATCTGTGCGGCGTGAAACGAGTGGTGGTGGAGGCCATTACTCCTCTGGCGGAACAGTACGGCTTCGCCTATATCGGCGGGCACCCCATGGCTGGCCGGGAACGGGGCGGATTCACCGCCTCCAGCGAGGATCTGTACATGGGGGCCTCTATGATCCTCACGCCGGACAAGCGCACGGACATGAAGCTGCTGGAGACCCTCCAGGCCTTTTTCCTGGACCTGGGCTTTGCAGGCCTCACCTTCTCCCAGCCGGAGGAGCATGACCGTATCATCGCCTTTACCTCCCAGCTGGCCCACATCGTCTCCAGCGCCTACGTCAAGTCGCCGGAAGCCCAGCGGCGGAGGGGGTTCTCCGCCGGGAGTTTTCAGGATATGACCCGGGTGGCCCGGCTGGATGAGGACATGTGGACGGAGCTGTTTCTGGATGACAGCGATTATCTTATCAAAGAGCTGGATATTCTCATTCAGAATCTGGCGGATTACGCCGATGCGCTGAAAGCCCGCGATGCGGAGCGGGTGCGGACCCTCTTGAAAGAGGGTCGGGAGCTGAAGGCTTCTGCCGGAGGGAACTGATCGGTTTGCCCTTCCGGGCAGCGGGTGTCTTTACTCGCCCTGACGGGCGGGGAGGGATACAGCCATGATGATGGCTGGTGCATATGCACCCCCCATTTCTCTTTTCTCTGTCTTGCCAGAGAAAAGAGAAACGGGCCGTGCACGGTCCAAAGAGAAAAGAGAACGGGGGCCGAATTTGACCGCAGGGGTCAAATTCGCCCAAGATACGGGGGCTGGCCTGAACCGGTGCCCATAGGACCCTGGCAGTCTTCTGCCGGCTGCGGCTGACAGCGTACCTTGCGGGGACGCTCCGCCGCAGTTGGGACTGCTTTCGAGGCTGTTTTGCATCTTTGACGCAAGGCCCCCAGCGTCTCTTCCCGCGCTTCGCGCCTACTCTGTCCCGTTCGGGGAAGAAAGCTCGTCTAC
>NZ_CAJULS010000166.1 GCF_910587525.1 uncultured Oscillibacter sp.
CACTCGTCAAAGGCCATGGCGATGTCGCTGCCCAGGTTGGACTGGATGCGCATGGACTCCTCTGGCCCCATGAAGATTTTCCGGCCGTCGATGTGGGAGGAGAAGTACACTCCCTCCTCCCTGATCTTCCGGAGACTGGCCAGAGAGAACACCTGAAACCCGCCGGAGTCCGTCAGGATGGGGCCGTTCCAGTTCATGAATCTGTGCAGTCCGCCCATTTTGCGCACCAGATGATCGCCGGGCCGCAGATGCAGGTGATACGTATTGCTGAGCTCAATCTGGCAGCCCACCTCCCTCAGGTCGAAAGCGGAAACGCCGCCCTTGATGGCCGCCTGGGTCCCCACGTTCATGAAGACCGGCGTCTGGACCAGGCCGCCATGAGCGCAGGAAAATTCGCCGCGCCGTGCGCGGCCGTCGGTTTTGAGAACTCTGAACATAGACAGTTACTCCTTAATCATATCAAAGGCTGTCGAAAAAGGCCCGCAGCGCCATTTTATCCTCCTGGGGCAGCGCTTTCTTGGGAATGCCCGCCGCCGCACCGGCCAGGGCTGTCAGCTGGTGAAAACAAGCCGTTGGATCCACCTGGGCCCGGATACGGAGAAAAGTCTCCTGAGTCCCCAGCTCCTGAAAGCGTTCCGGCGTGTCGACGCCCACCCGGCGCAGATTCTCCGCCAGCTTTGGACCAATGTTGGGCAGATCAGTCAATTCCATTGAAACCACCTTTCTCAATATAAAAACATCGCGTCGCCGAAGGAGAAAAAGCGGTACTTCTCCCGGACAGCCTCCTGATAGGCCGCCAGAACGTGCTCCTGTCCGGCAAAGGCAGACACCAGCATGATGAGGGTGCTCTCCGGCAGGTGGAAGTTGGTCACCAGGGCGTCCGTCACCTTGAAGCGGTAGCCGGGGTAGATGTAGATATCCGTCCAACCGCTTCGGGCCTCCATGCGCCCGTCCTCTCCCGCCCAGGACTCCAGCGTCCGGCATGAGGTGGTGCCAACGCACACGCACCTCCCCCCGGCGGCTCTGGTCCGGTTAATGAGAGCCGCCGTCTCCTGGGAGAGGATGCAGTACTCGCTGTGCATAGTATGATCTGTAATGTCTTCTTCCTTTACAGGTTGAAAAGTGCCCAACCCCACATGAAGGGTTACATACCCGATCTCCACACCCTTGGCCGCAATGGCCGCCAACAGCTCTGGTGTGAAGTGCAGGCCCGCTGTGGGGGCTGCCGCACTGCCATTGTGCCGGGAGTAGACAGTTTGATACCGCTCCCGGTCCTGGAGCTCCGCCTTAATATAGGGCGGCAGGGGCATCTTGCCCAACCGCTCCAGGACCTCCAGAAAAATTCCCTGGTAAGTGAAGTGAACCAGGCGGTTGCCGCCTTCGATCTCTCCGGTCACTTCCGCTGTCAGCTCGCCGTTTCCAAAAGACAGCATGGCTCCGGGGCGCATCTTCCGGCCAGGGCGCACCAGGCACTCCCAAGTGCCCTCCCCCCTGTCCGTCAGCAACAGTACCTCACAGGCGCCGCCGCCAGGCAGACGCTGCCCCAGGAGCCGGGCCGGCAGAACCCGGGAATCGTTTAGAATCAGGCAGTCACCGGGGTGCAGGAAGTCCGGCAGCTCATAGAAATGGCGGTGTTCCGTCTTCCCGGTAGCTCGGTCCAAGGTCATCAGCCGGGAGGCGTCCCGCTGCGGGATGGGCGTCTGGGCGATGAGCTCCTGAGGAAGGTCGTAGTAAAAATCACTGGTCTTCATATCGTGTCCGTTCCTCACCGGATGGTGATGTCTGTGTAGTAAAATTCCAGAATATCCCGGTAATCCATTCCCTGCTCCGCCATGGCCCGGGCACCATACTGACTCATACCTACGTTGTGGCCGTTTCCGGTGCCAGTGACGGTAAAGCTGCCATTGGAGGAGCCGGAACTGGGCCGGGAGACGGTTCCCCCACCCCCGCTGACAGTGGAGATTCCGGCGGAGGAGATGACCGAGGCGGAATTGCCCTCCAGAGTACCGGTGGTCCCGCTTCCAGAGATCACGGAGGCCCCGCTGAGGGAGGACAGTGTCCCGCCGCTGGCATAGATGACGCCGCCGACACCGGCGCTGCTGCCGTTGATGTCAAAGCGCATGCTGCGGACGGATTTGTTGTAGGTGCTGCTGTAAAAAACGGTGCGGCAGGTATCACCACTGACCGTGGTAGAGCCCCGGCTGCCCTTAAAGGTCACCTTTTTCACGTTGCCCAGGGGGGTGTACTCCGATATGTACACCTCCTGGACCGTACCGATGGAATAGCCCTTTTGCTCCAGAATCCAAGTGAGCTCGTCGGCGCTGTATGTGACGGAGTAGCTGTAATTGGGGATGGTGATCTGGGCCTCGTTGGGATCTGGCTTGCCCCTGAGGTATCCGGGGTCCCCGCCGAAGACGTTGGCGGAGTCCTCAGTGGCGCCGCCGTTAGAGGAGTGGTACACCGCGTCCTTCACCAGTTCCCCTCGGTAGTAGAGGCACTCCCCCGCCGTGTTGTCTACGGCCTCGTCACTCTGATCGCTGGGTCCCGAGCCGCCGCTGCCAAGTCCGTGGTAAACCTGGCAGTCGGCGCTACCGCAGACATCAAAGCCGTACAGGGATGTGTGCTTGCTGTTTCCGTAGACGAAGGTGCGGGCGCAGACCGCCTGGGCCTCTAAGGCCGCCAGGGGCCAGCCGCCGTTCATTTCGTAGGGAATGACGCCCTTGACATAGTCCTCTACATTCACCACGTTCATCACGTTGATGTTCCCGCCGGTGACCCGGGCATACTCGAAGGCCCCGGCGTATTTGTAGCCCTTAAACCAGGTGGAGGTCTCCCCTCGCCAGCCCTCGGGCTGTATTCCCAGATTCCGGGCACCGCCACAGTCGAACTCAAAGAGGATCTCGTCTGTTTTTGTCACCGTTACGATCACGCCGGTGGAGGCGGACTGGACCGCGCCGTCCCCGCCGTAGCGGTTCACATCATTCTCCGCCTCGCCCCGGGACGGGTAGCTGCCGATCCGCACCACAAACTCGCCGGAGATCCAGGCAGGATAGCCGCCGTACTCCCCGGCGGCGTCGGCGGCCTCCTCAAAGTTCCGAAAACCGCCGACCTCCACATGCCAGCCGCCTAAAAAACGGTATCCACCGGAGGGGATGTCCGGGGAATAAGCGCCGCTGCCGTTCATATAAATATCACCGGCGGCAGTCATGGAGATCTGAGTCTCCCCAGTCCAGCCCAAGGCGTAAAACTCCCGGTCCTCGTCAAAGTAGCCAAATTCAAACCCCTCTCCCAGGCTGTTTTCCAGGTTGGCGGAAAACAGGGCATTGGAGCCGTACCATAACCCCACCTTGACTCTTTCGTTCACCACCGCAGAGGCGGATACAGCGGACAGTGAGAAAAAAGTCACAACGAACAGGGCCGTCAAAAACAGTTTTTTCATGGAACCTCCCCATGGCCCTGACCTTGACGAAATCGAAAAAGTATGCTACTATACATACAAATGTCCGTCTTAGGAGTACAGGGCTGGCTTTTTTAGAATAATGAATATTATAGTACAAAATGGCGCCGGAAGCAACAAAAAAAGACGCCGGAACAAACACAGCAGGAGGAGTATATAATGAAACAGTACAAAGTGGGCATCATCGGCTGTACTGGTATGGTGGGCCAGCGCTTCGTCACACTGATGGAAAATCATCCATGGTTTCAGCTGACCGCCGTGGCCGCCAGCGCCCGCAGTGCAGGAAAGACCTACGGCGAGGCTGTGGGGGGGCGCTGGGCTATAGCCTCGCCCATTCCCGAAAATGCCAAAGCCCTGGTGATTCTAGACGCGGAATCCGACGCAGAGAAGCTGGCGCAGCAGGTGGATTTCTGCTTTTGCGCCGTGGATATGAAGAAAGAGGATATCCGGGCGCTGGAGGAACGGTACGCCAAGCTGGAGTGCCCCATCGTCTCCAACAACTCCGCCCACCGCTGGACGGACGACGTGCCCATGGTGGTGCCGGAGCTCAACGCGGAGCATTTGGCGGTAATTGAAGCGCAACGCAAGCGGTTGGGCACCGAGCGGGGCTTTATTGCCGTGAAATCAAACTGCTCCCTTCAAAGTTACGTTCCCGCACTGCATCCCCTGCTGAAATACGGTATTGACCGGGCTCTGGTCTGCACCTATCAGGCCATCTCCGGCGCTGGCAAGACCTTTGAGCGCTGGCCGGAGATGGTGGACAACTGCATCCC
>NZ_CAJULS010000167.1 GCF_910587525.1 uncultured Oscillibacter sp.
ATCTCCACCACGTCCCCGGGAACCACCTGCCGCTTGAAACGGGCGTCCTTTACCCGGCCCAGAAAAGCCAGCTTTCCCCGGTTTTCCGGCAGGGCCAGAATGGCCACGCCCCCCACTTGGGCCATAGCCTCAATGAGGAGCACGCCGGGCATCACGTGTTTTTGCGGAAAGTGGCCCTGGAAGAAGGGTTCATTCACCGTGACACACTTGATGCCCTTCGCCCACTGTCCCGGCTCGCCGTCCACGATGCGGTCCACCAGGGCGAAGGGGTAGCGGTGGGGCAAGATCTCGGCGATCTGGTCGGAGTCATAGGTCATTCCCATCTCTCAGCCCTCCCATCTTTTGAACAGGATGCTGCCGTTGTGCCCGCCGAAGCCCAGAGAGTTGCTCATGGCGTACTCTACCGCGGCGGCACGGCCCTCGTTGGGTACCACGTCCAGGTCGCACTCCCCGTCCGGCACCCGGTAATTGATGGTGGCAGGGAGGAAGCCGTCCCGCAGGGCCAGGGCGGTGAACATGGCCTCCACAGCCCCCGCCGCTCCCAGCATATGCCCGGTCATAGACTTGGTGGAGCTGACGGCCAGTCTGCGGGCGTGGTCCCCAAACACCGCTTTGACAGCAGCGGTCTCGATGGCGTCGTTCAAATGGGTAGAGGTTCCGTGGGCGTTGATGTAACCCACCAACTCCGCCGGGACAGCTCCATCCAACAGAGCCAGGGCCATAGCCTTGGCTCCGCCGCTGCCGTCGGGCCGGGGGGCGGTCATGTGATAAGCGTCACAGGTGGCTCCGTAACCCACAATCTCGGCATAGATCTTCGCACCCCGTTGCCGGGCCTGCTCCAGCTCCTCCAACAGCAGAACGGCGGCGCCCTCGCCCAGGACAAACCCGCTCCGCTCCCCGTCAAAGGGTATAGAGGCCCGGCTGGGGTCCTCCGCCTGAGTCAGGGCCCGCATGGAGGTAAAGCCGCCCACCGCCAGAGGCGTGACGGCGGACTCCGTACCCCCGCAGAGGCAGACATCGGCGTAGCCGTCCCGAATGTAATGGAAGGCGTCCCCCACGGCGTTGGTGCCGCCGGTGCAGGCGGCTACAGGGCAGGAGCACATCCCACGGAAGCCCGCGGCGATGGCCACCTGTCCTGCTGCCATGTTGCAGATGCCGGAGGGGATAAAGAAGGGGGACACCCGGTCCCACCCTCGGGCCATGCCCCGGTCGTGTTCCTCCTCAGTGATGCTCAGGCCCCCGATACCACTGGAGACGATGACGCCGCAGCGGTCGGCATTGGCGTCCTCCACCCGAAAGCCGGCGTCCGCCAGGGCCTCCCTGGCACAGGTCACCGCGAACTGGGTGAAGCGTCCCATACGCTTGGTCTCCGGCTTCGGGATATATCTCTCCGGATCAAAACCCTTGACCTCTGCGGCCAGGCTGACTTTCATGCCGGTGGTATCAAACCGGGTGATTGGCCCAATACCACACGCGCCTTTCCGCACGGCCTGCCAGCTCTCCGGCGCGGTAAGGCCTAAAGGCGTAACCGCACCCAGGCCGGTAATAACAACTCTGCGTCGTTCCATAGTACCCCCCAAAAATTTCAATTTACACCGCCATGCCGCCGTCCACCGCTAAAACCTGACCGGTGATATAGGCGGCGCCGTCACTGGCCAGGAAGGCCACGGCTCGGGCCACTTCCTCGGCGGTACCCAGACGGGCCATGGGGATAGCCGCCAGGGCGGCGGCTCTGGCGGCCTCCGGGAGGGCGCCAGTCATGTCGGTGTCGATGAAGCCCGGGGCCACGGCATTGACGGTGATCCCCCGGCCCGCCAGCTCCTTGGCCAGGGATTTGGTCATGCCGATGACCCCGGCCTTGCTGGCGGCGTAGTTTACCTGTCCGGCGTTGCCCCGCAGGCCTACCACGCTGCTGAGATTGATGATGCGGCCGTACCGCTGTTTCAGCATCAGGCGGCTGGCGGCCTTCATGCACAAAAACGTCCCCTTCAAATTAGCGTTCATCACCGCATCGAAGTCCGCCTCACTCATCCGCACCAGCAGATTGTCCCGTGTGATCCCGGCGTTGTTCACCAGGATGTCAATCCGTTGAAAGCCGTGAACCACCGCGTCTATAAGGCCGTTGACCTGACCCGGGTTAGACACATCACATCGGATCGCCAGCGCCTTAGTCCCCAGAGCCTCCACGGTTTGTACCGTCTCTCGGGCGGCGGTCTCGTTTCCGGCATAGCACAAAGCCACATTGGCCCCGCTCCTTGCCAGCTCCAGGCACACGGCCCGTCCAATCCCCCGGCTGCCGCCGGTGACCACAGCTGTTTTCCCCGTAAAATCCATCACGATCTTCCCTCCGTCAGTTCTCTCAGGGTATCCGGCAGAGCCTCCACGTCCGCCGCAGTCTCCACCGGGCAGACCGGAAACCCCGGCACAGTCTTTTTCACAAAACCAGTGAGGGCCTTTCCCGGACCGATCTCCACCAGGGCGTCCAAGCCCATGGCTGCCATCTTCCGGATGGAGTCCTCCATATAGACGCTGTTCTGGACCTGCCGGACCAGCAACGACTGGATAGAAGCCCCATCCTCCCGTACGTTCCCCAAGCAGTTGAAAATCACCGGAATCCGGAGCTCTCCGAAGAAGACGGTTTGGAAATACGACTCCAGTGCCGCCCCGGCGGGCGCCATCAGCGGCGTGTGGAAGGGCCCGCTGACCCGCAGGGGAAGGCACCGCTTCGCGCCCCGTTCCTTTGCCAGGGCGGAGGCCTTCTCCACCGCCGCCCGGTCTCCGCCGATCACTAGCTGGCCGGGACAGTTGTAGTTGGCGATAACCACAGTACCCAGGGCAGAGGCCTCCTCACAGACGGCCTGGAGCGTCCCCCGGTCCAGGTTCAAAACCGCCATCATGGCGCTGTCGTGACCGGAAGCGGCTTCCTCCATGGCCTTGCCCCGGAAGGCCACCAGCTGCACAGCGGTTTTCGCGTCGAACACACCAGCGGCGTGGAGGGCGGCGTACTCGCCCAGAGACAGCCCGGCCGCCGCCGCGGGGACGACGCCCCGCTCCCGCAGCACTGCCGTGAGGCCGGCGGCAAAGGCTACCATACAGGGCTGGGTGTACCGGGTCTGATCCAGAAGTCCTGCCCCGTCCTGAAAGGAGACCTCCTTCAAGTCAAAGTCCACCGCCTCCACGGCCTGGTCCAGCACCGCCCGGAAGGCGGGGTACGCCTCGTACAGGTCTGCCCCCATACCGGGGTGCTGGCTGCCCTGTCCAGCATATAAAAAGCCGAGCTTCATGTGGCGGCCCTCCATTCGTTCATAATCTGCTCTATCTGTTCCCGCACTGTGGAGAGAGCTGTCACTTCTCCAGCATTGGCGCCGCAGAAAAACAGGCCGTTCTCCCAGTCCCCCCGCACCGCCGCAACCAGCGCTTTGGAGATGCAGTAGGGCGCTGTTTTCCGGCCGCAGGGCACCAGACACTTGATACAGCGGTCAATAGCCGGCTGAATTCCCTGCTCCACCCGCTCTACCAGTGGGTTGCGAAGGGCGCGGCCCGGCAGTCCCACCGGGCTTTGGACGATCGCGATATCCTCCCCCCGGGCATTCAGCAGCACCTGCTTATAGGCGGGGCTGGCGTCGCACTCCTCTGTTGCAATAAAGCGGGTGGCAAACTGGGCTCCGGCGGCGCCCTGGTCCATGCAGCGGCGCATCTCCCGGCCGTCTTTCACGCCGCCGGCCACAAACACGGGGATATCCCGTCGGTACTTCTCCCGGAAGGGGGCCAGCGCCTCCAAAACCTCATGGAGCAGAGTGCTGAGGGGCTTTGGCCGTCCCTCCTGAGCCGCCAGGGCCTCCTCTCTGGAAAAGCCCAGGTGTCCCCCGGCCAGGGGGCCCTCCAGCACCACAAAGTCGGGAACCCTCTGGTAATGTTTGTCCCACAGCTTACAGATCAGGGCTGCGGCCCGCCCGCTGCTGACCACCGGCGCCAGGGCGGCGCCGCTCTCCGGGACCTCCGCCGCAATGGCGGGCAGGTCCCGGGGCAGCCCCGCGCCGCTGACTACGGCGTCCACCCCTGCCCGCAGGGCGGTGCGGACGCTGTCTGCGTATTGCGTGGTGGCCACCATGGCGTTGACCGCCACCATCCCCGAGATCGGAAGAGCACACGTCTGAACTCCAGTCACCATACG
>NZ_CAJULS010000168.1 GCF_910587525.1 uncultured Oscillibacter sp.
TCCCGGGGGAACACCGGCTCGTCCCGGACCTCGATCTTCACCCGGTTGGCGATGGAGAAGCCGCAGACCAGCAGATTCGTCAGCGCCGCGCCAAAGAACAGGCTGCGCAGCAGACAGGCCAGCCCCAGCAGCAGCAGTCCCACCGGCAGGGTGTTCAGCACGATGAGAATGGGCTTGTTCAGGAAAATGCGCACTACGCTCCGCAGGGCGTTGGGCTGGCACCACAGCGCCAGCAGCGTGATTGCTCCCGCCAGCACCACCGCCGCCAGCAGTGTCAGAGGCAGGGAGAGACGGTATTTCGGAAAGCGTGTTTTCAAGGTGGTAAATCCTTTCCCTAAAGTCTGTTTTAAAGCCGTCAAAGCGCCCTGCCTGACAGAAAAATCCGCCTTGGGCCGGTATTCCGCCGGTTTGATAGTCAACCCCCTTAAAAATCGGGCTCCGATTTTCAAGAAAGGCACCCCTCCAGGCCATTTCATGGGCTGTGTTTTGACTTTGAAGTCCACCGCAGACCGCTTTAAAGAGTCCTTGGATTCTTTTCAAGTGCGGTGACTATAAAACAGACTCTAGAAGATGATATTCCCATTATAGGGCATTTCAGAGAAAAAGCAAGCAAGAACTCCCCTCCGCCTAAAACAGAGGGGAGTTTTCTGTCCTTATATTACAATGTGCAATCAGAAGGTGACAACCTCCTGGGCCGGCTTTTTGCAGGGGCTCAGGGAGAGGATGTTCATCACAGGCCCCTTGCCCTTGTAGGCCTTGTGCTTCTCCACCGCCATTTTGGCGGTGACCTCGATCCAGTCCCGGTTCTCCAGGGCGTCCAGCCCGTCACCCCTGGCGATGAGCCCCAGGAACTGCACGTCGTTCTCGCAGCAGACCATGGCGAAACGGCCGGGGCAGTGGATGCCGGGGTACTTTTTGGAGTGGCACATCATCAGCTTCATGTGGACCAGTCTGCCGCCGTAGCGGTCCGGGTGGTCCATCACGTCCACATACCAGACGCCGAAGTCCTCATCAGGGATATCCAACACCTCCTGGCTGAGGTCGAAGGGGCACTCGTCCCCGGTGAGGTAGTCCTCGCTGGTGCCGTCCGTGTTTTCAAAGTAGATGTCCGCCCGGCGGTTCACCATCCGCAGGTTTCGCTTTCTCAATGCCTCCCGCAGCTCCGGCGTGGCCCGGTTGAAGACCAGGAGATCCGCATTTGTGATCTTTTCCATCATCAGCTGGCCCATGTTCTTGGCGTAGACCTCGAAGGTGTCCGCCTTCACAAAGGTCATGATCTGGTACAGCACCCAGTTGGCCGGCAGTACCTCCCGGTACAACCGCTCCATCTGCCACATGCCGTTGTACTCGATGAGCACCTGCTTAGGCCGGTACTCCTTCTCCCATTCTTTCAGCCGGGAGCATTTCAGCTCCTCCTCGTCCTCCACAGTGACGACGGTGACATTGTCCAGGGCATTGGGGTTATATTCCTCCTCCCCCTCCTCGCAGCAGACCAGCAGGGTCCGGTCCTGGCGGGCGAAGCCGTCCTCCAGGACGCCGTTGATAAAATTGGTCTTGCCGCCGTCCAGAAACCCGGCGACCAGATAGACTGGAATATCCATGGTGCATGTCCTCTTTCCCTAATCACAGGCCGAACAATTCCGCCAGCTTCTTCTCGTTCAGCTCCGCGCCGATGACGCAGAGGCGGCCGGTGTAGTCCGGGCGGCCGGAGCGGACCTCGTGCTCCCCGGGCACGTAGTCGAACTCCACCCACGCGCCGTCC
The DNA here is from genome assembly GCF_910587525.1 of uncultured Oscillibacter sp. Lineage (GTDB taxonomy): Bacteria > Bacillota > Clostridia > Oscillospirales > Oscillospiraceae > Oscillibacter. The sequence goes on from NZ_CAJULS010000168.1 coordinate 1,763, forward strand.
GTCCCGCCCACGATGCCCTTGGCCCGGAGGATCTTTCCGTACCCGCCGGAGTCCAGAGCCGCGAGGATCTTCTCGATCTCTGCCCGGGAAAATGTCTTGGGGGTCTCTTTGCCCCAGGAGGTGAAGACCTCGTCGGCGTGATGGTGATGGTGGTGGCAGGAGCAGCTGGGATCGTCACACTCATGGCCGTGGTCATGGTGGTGTCCATGTTCATCATGATCGTGATGATGGTGGTGCTCCTCCCCATCATGGCCGTGGTGGTGCCCGTGTTCCTCGTGGCCGTGATGGTGGTGATGGTGCTCTGCCTCCTCGGCCTCGTGCTCCGCCCGCATTTTCGCCAGCAGCTCATCGGCCAAAGACACCTTCTCCATGGCGGAGAGGATGGTCTTCCCGTCCAGCTGGTCCCAGGGGGTGGTGAGGATGGCGGCGGAGGGGTTCTTCTCCTGAAGCATGCTGACCGCGGCCTCCAGCTTCTCTTGGGAGAGCTTCTGGGTCCGGGAGAGAACGATGGTGCCGGCGGACTCCACCTGGTTGTTGTAGAACTCGCCGAAGTTCTTCATATACACCTTCACCTTAGTGGCGTCCGCCACGGTGACGAAGCTGTTGAGCTTCAGCTCCGGCACGTCCGCCACGGTGTTCTCCACCGCCACGATGACATCGGAGAGCTTGCCCACGCCGGAGGGCTCAATGAGGATGCGGTCCGGGTGGAACTGGTCCGCCACGTCCTTAAGGGCCTTGTTGAAGTCCCCCACCAGGGAGCAGCAGATGCAGCCGGAGGACATCTCGGAGATCTGAACGCCGGACTCTTTCAAAAAGCCGCCGTCGATGCTAATCTCGCCGAACTCGTTTTCAATCAGCACCAGCTTCTCCCCGGGGAACGCCTCGGAGAGCAGCTTTTTGATGAGGGTGGTCTTGCCGGCTCCCAGGAAACCGGAGATAATATCAATTTTTGTCATACAATCAAGTCCTTTTTGATAAAATTCTGAACATGCCTAATCATACCATTAAAAATAAAAAAAGCAAGAATTTCACAAAAATTTTACAGTTTTTTCCGCCGCTTCCGCCGGACCTCCGGCTGGAAATCATCCAATTCCCGGGCGGCGAGACCGGAGAGCAGCAGCAGGCACAGCAGGTTTGGCAGGCACATCAGCGCATTGCAGATGTCGGAAAAGCAGAACACGGCCTCCAGCTCCGCCGCCGCGCCCCACAGCACCGCCAGGGCGAAGGCCAGCCGGTACAGCAGGACGCGCCGTACGCCAAAGAGGTATTCAAAGGCCTTCTCCCCCTGGTAGGCTCCGCCCAGAATGGAGGTAAATGCAAAGAGGACAACGGAAAAGCTCACCAGCAGCCCTCCCGCAGGCCCCAGCACGGAGCGAAAGGCCAGAATGGTCAGCGCCGCGCCGTCTACGGCGTTCCCAGCGGCGTCCACCGCCCCCAGGGCGCCGGAGCAGCAGATGGCAAGGCCCGTCACGGTGCAGACCACACAGGTGTCGAAAAAAGCGCCGGTCATGCCGATGTATCCCTGCCGGACAGGGCTGCTGGTGGCCGCGGAGGCGGCGGAGATGCCGGCGGAGCCCATGCCGGATTCGTTGGAGAACACCCCCCGGGCCACGCCCCAGCGGATAGTGTTCATCAGCGTCCCGGCCGCGCCCCCCGCCGCCGCCCGGGGAGAGAGGGCGCAGCGGAAAATCAGGGCGATTCCGGCGGGGAGGTTCTCCCGGCAGCCCCACAGCACCGCCAGGGCCGCCCCCAGATACAGCGCCGCCATCACCGGCACCAGGCCGGCGGAGACCCGGGCCACGCTCTTCACTCCTCCCAGAATGACCGCCAGGGACAGCCCCGCCGTTGCCAGGGCGGCAGCGCGGACAGGAACGCCGAAGGAGGCCTCCAGCGCTCCGGCGATGGAGTTGGCCTGGGCCATGCCGCCGATGCCGAAGGAGGAACACACGGCAAAAAGGGCGTAAACCGCCCCCAGAGCGGCCCCCAGCCGCCCCAGTCCCAGACCGTCCCGCATGACGTACATGGGCCCGCCGCACATCTCCCCCCGCCGGTTTTGGCGGCGGAATTTCACCGCCAGCAGGCACTCCGACAGCTTGGTGGAAAGCCCCAGCAGGGCGGCCAGCTCCATCCACACCAGCGCACCGGGGCCGCCCGCCACCAGGGCCGTGGCCACGCCCACGATGTTGCCGGTGCCGATGGTGGCGGCCAGGGCGGTCATCAGCGAGGCGAAGGGGGTCACATCGCCGTCCCGCCCCTTCACCCGGGCCTCCCGGCCCAGGGCGGCGCGCAGGGCGTAGCCCAGATTCCGCCAGGGGAGAAAGCGGGTGCGAACCAGCAGAAATGCCCCCGTCCCCGCCAGCAGGGCC
>NZ_CAJULS010000169.1 GCF_910587525.1 uncultured Oscillibacter sp.
TCGACCTGTTCACCAAGAAGCAGAAATTTCTCCCGCCGGAGGAATGGGTGATGTTCAAGGACGAGACCGGGGAGATCGTCCCGGCCATCGTCTCCGAGGAATTGTGGGACAAGGCCAACGCCGTATTGAAAAAGCGCAGCGAGGACGTGAAGGGCCGCCAAGGGATCTGCAACCACGCCAACCTCCTCACCGGAAAGCTCTACTGCACCCACTGCGGCGCGGCCTACTACCGCCGGGAGTCGGTGGACCGGCAGGGGAACAAAAACAGCAAGTGGGTGTGCTCCGGCAAGATCAAGAACGGGGCAGACAGCTGTCCCTCCTTTGCCATCTATGAGGAGGAGCTAAAGCCCCTGCTCTTTGAGGTGTTCCGGGAAACCGAGGCGGATGCCCAGGCCCTGGTGGAGGAGTACATCGAGATGTACAAGGCACTGGGGGATGGGGAGGACACCGCCAAGCAGATCGCCGCACTACGTCAGCAGATCGAGCTGGCCCAGAAGAAAAAAAGCAAGCTCCTGGGGTACAACGCCTCCGGCCAGCTCTCCGACCGGGATTTCCTCTCCATGAACAAGGACTGTGACCGGGAGATCAGCGAGGCGGAGCGGCAGATCTACGACCTGGAGCAGCAGCAAATGTCCCGGGAGGATTTCCGCAAGCAGATTGAGACCATCCGACGGGTGCTCCGGGAGGCGGCGCGGGACGCGGCCCAGGGACTCATCAGCAAGGAGTTTGTGGACAGGTATATTGACAAGATCTTCGCCACCCCGGAGGAGGACGGCTCCCTGCGGCTGCAAATCAAGATATTTACCGGAGAGTCCACCGAAAAGTATCTGCAAAGCCTCCGGGCGGGCGCGGCGCGCAGCGCCCAGGGGATCCAGCGGCACGCTGGTCGTACGGGTCACACGTTCAAGAAGATGATCGAGTCCTACGAGAAGTCTCTGTAACTTCCCGCTGGAATCAAAAAGGGGAGGACCGGCAAATGCCGGTCCTCCTTTATCTTCACAAATTTCTGCGGCGCCGACCTCCTTTTTCCGCTTCGGATCGTATCGGTGAAGGACCCAGTAGCAGCTCTTGACCGCCAGTTTGGCCTCCTTCTGGGCCCAGGCCATGCCCATGACGATGCCGTGGTTGATACAGGGGGCATCTGGGCCGCGGTGGTGTCCTTGCTGGAGAGGCCACAGCGGCCTCCCAGGACCCGGCGCCCGCCCTGCTGGAGAACAGAACATGTCCTTGCAGAGAGGCTCGCCAGCCGCTCCCGGCTCCTTGGTGCGGTCCAGCACGGTAGAAGTTTGCAGCTCTCCGGCAGGGCTGTCAGGAAGTGCCTGGAGCTGAAGGGCCGGTACAGCTAACCGGCGGACCCGGGGGATGCCGGTGTGCAGGACGCATATGTGTTTTCCGGGAAGTCAGAGGCAGAGGAGCATGCTGGCGATCAAAAAAGGTATACCGGTCTGAGGTCCGAATTTTTACGTATGTCTGCGTGCAGCTTGCGTAAGACTGGGTAAATTGTACAAAATAGCGGGGGCTGTTTTTCCTGATTCTCTGAATTTGGAAGAATTGCTCAGATTCTTCTTGCATCTCTTGCCTAAATGAGCTATTATAAATACAAGAATTGGAAACGTTACCAGTAACGTTTCCAAAATGCGACCAGGCACTCAATAATAAACAGGAGGAAAATGAAATGAAGAAGAGACTCTTGACCCTGGCCCTGTGCGGCGTCATGGCGCTGTCTTTGGCCGCCTGCGGCGGAAACAGCGGCAGCAACCCGCCTGCCGGCGGCGGAAGCTCCGGAGACGGCAATTCCAGCGCTGCCTCCGGCTCTGTGTACTACCTGAACTTTAAGCCCGAGCAGGACGGCGACTGGCAGAAGCTGGCCCAGGCATACACCGCCGAGACCGGCGTGGAGGTGAAGGTCCAGACCGCCGCCTCCGGCCAGTATGAGGCCACCCTTATGAGCGAGATGGCCAAGACCGAGGCCCCCACCCTGTTCCAGGTCAACGGCCCTGTGGGCCTTGCCAACTGGAAGGACTACTGCTATGACCTCAGCGGCTCCGCTCTGGCCGGTGAGCTCTCCAGCCAGGATTTCGCCCTGATGGACGGCGGCTCCATGTCCGGCATCGCCTACGTTATCGAGACCTACGGCATCATCGTCAACACCAAGCTGCTGGGAGACGCCGGTTACACTCTGGACGACATCAAGTCCTTCGCCGACCTGAAGAAGGTGGCCGAGGACATCACCGCCCGCTCCGGCGAGCTGGGCTTCTCCGCCTTCACCTCCGCCGGTATGGACGGCTCTTCTGACTGGCGCTTCAAGACCCACCTGGCAAACCTCCCTATCTACTTTGAGTACGAGGCTGACGGTATTGGTGACACCGACGCCATCAAGGGCACCTATCTGGACAACTACCGGGCCATCTGGGACCTGTATATCAATAACTGCACCTGCGCACCCACCCTGCTCTCCGCCAAGACCGGCGATGACTCCGTTGCGGAGTTTGTCACCGAGCAGGCTGTGTTCTATCAGAACGGCACCTGGGCCTACGGCGACGTGGCCGATGTGGGTGAGGAGAACCTGGGGATGCTGCCCATCTATATTGGCGTGGGCGATGAGGCCAACCAGGGCCTGTGCACCGGCACTGAGAACTACTGGTGCGTGAATAAGAACGCCTCCCCGGAGGATATTCAGGCCACCCTGGACTTCATGTACTGGTGCGTCACCTCTGAGACGGGCCTGGAGTATCTGTGCTCCGGTGACCACATGGGCTTCGTGATCCCCTTCAAGGGCAATCTGGAGTCCAGCAACCTGCTGGTGAACATCGCCAACGACTATGTGGCCAACGGGACCACCAGCATCAAGTGGTGCTTCCCCACCATGCCCTCTGAGGAGTGGAAGAACGTCCTGGGCTCTGCCCTGACCAACTACGCCGCCGATCAGACCGACGCCAACTGGGAGACCGTGCGGGCCGCCTTTGTGGACAACTGGGCCGCTGAGAAATCCAAGTAAAACGCCATACCGGGGCGGACGGAAATGATCCGCCCGCCCCGTTCGTTTCCCGCCTCACCACACTCTGAGAACAAGGAGGCTGCGTAAGCCATGGAAAAATCCATCAAGCGCTATTTCCCTGTATTTCTGGGCCCCACGTTCCTGGCGTTCATCATTGGCTTCATCGTCCCCTTTATCATGGGACTGTACCTGTCTCTGTGTGATTTCCGCACGGTGACGGACGCGAAATTCGTGGGTCTTTCCAACTTTGTCAAGGCGTTTCAGGACACGGAGTTTCTCCACGCCTTCCTCTTTACCTCCGCCTTTACCGTGGTGACGGTGGTGCTCATCAACGTCATCGCCTTCGCGGTGGCCATGGTGCTGACCCAAAACGTCCCCGGCACCAACATCTTCCGCACCACGTTTTTTATGCCCAACCTCATCGGCGGCATCGTGCTGGGCTACATCTGGCAGCTGATCTTCAACGGTATCCTGGCCCGGTACGACCTGGCGTTGAAAATCAGCGCGAAGTACGGTTTTTGGGGCCTTGTGATCGTGCTGTGCTGGCAACAGATCGGCTATATGATGATTATCTACATCGCGGGGCTCCAGTCCATTCCCGGGGACCTGAACGAGGCCGCCCAGATCGACGGCGCCAATGGCTGGCAGCGGCTGTGGAATGTGACCATCCCCAACATGATGCCCTCCATCACCATTTGTACCTTCCTGACGCTGACCAACGGCTTCAAGCTCTTTGACCAGAACCTGTCCCTCACCGCCGGCGAGCCCATGAAGCAGACCGAGGGACTGGCCCTGAACATCTTCAACACGTTCTACGCCCGGGTGGGTTGGCAGGGCGTGGGCCAGGCCAAGGCCGTGGTATTCTTCATTCTGGTGGTGGGATTGGGACTGCTCCAGCTGCGGATGACCCGCTCCAAGGAGGTGCAGCAATAATGAAAACCAAGAGAAAAGGCTGGATCGCCACCGCGATTTTGACCATTGTGGCGGTATTCTACGTGTCGCCCCTCTTCATCGTGCTGATGAACTCCTTTAAG
>NZ_CAJULS010000170.1 GCF_910587525.1 uncultured Oscillibacter sp.
TCGTCATCATGAAGGACGGCTTCATTCAGCAGATCGGCACACCCCAGGAGGTCTTTGACCACCCCGCCAACCTCTTTGTGTCCGGCTTCATCGGTATGCCCCAGATGAACTACTTCAACGCAAAGCTGGTCAATGAGGGCGGCAAATACGCCGTATCTGTGGAGAACTGCAAGGTGGTACTCTCTGACGAAAAGCAGAAAAACCTGGCTGCCCACAATGTGGCCCCCCAGGACATCACTCTGGGTGTCCGTCCCAGCCATATGGTACTGGCCAAGCAGTCCGGCAATACCCTCTCCGCTACCATCGATGTATCAGAGCTGATGGGCAGCGAGGTCCACTTCCACGCAAATGCCAACGGCAAGGATGTAGTGGTAATTGTTCCCACCATGAATGCCGACGGCGAACGCATTGACTCTTTCCACGCCGGCGACAAGCTGAATCTGACTTTCAGCGGCAACGTCTGCCATGTCTTCGGCAAGGACGGCAAGAATCTGGAATTTTAATTTCACCCATACCCGCGCCCACCTCAGGGAGGGTGGGGCGGCGCGGCGGGCAAACGCATCTTTCAACGCATTTATAGCAGAGCGAGGGTTCCTATGATCGTTTTGGATAAGAAAAAACGGGTATTCACACTGCACACTCAGAATACCACCTATCAGATGAAGGCGGACCAGCACAACATCCTGCTGCACACCTACTACGGCCCCCGGGTCAGCGGCGGTGATCTGTCCTACTTCATCCAATATGCCGACCGGGGCTTTTCCCCCAATCCCAACGAGGTGGGGGACGAACGGGACTACTCCCTGGACACCCTGCCCCAGGAGTACTCCTCCTGCGGCGTGGGGGACTTCCGTATCCCCAGCGTAGAGTTTGAACCGGAGGACGGCAGCCGCCTGGCTGACCTGCGCTACGCAGGCTATGAGCTTTACAAAGGCAAATACAACCTGGAGGGTCTGCCCGCCTTCTGGGGCGGCGAGGAGTGGGAAACCCTCATCGTCTATATGAAGGACGCGGCCGCAAAAATGTCTGTGGAGCTGTATTATGGCATATTGAAGGAGCGTGACCTGATTACCCGGGCCGTCCGGGTGGTCAATCAGGGGACCGAAACAGTCCGGCTGCAGCGGTGCGCATCTTTGTGCCTGGACTTCCAGCGGGACGATTTGGATTTCATCACCTTTGATGGCTGCCACACCATGGAGCGCTGCCCAAACCGCGCCCCCCTGCGCCCCGGCATTCAAAGCGTCAACAGCCTTCGCGGCACCTCCAGCCACCACCACAACCCCTTCGTCGTTCTCTGTGAGCGTGGGGCGGGCGAAGACTATGGCCTGTGCTATGGGGCTATGCTGGTGTACAGCGGCAACTTCCAGGCGGCGGCAGAGCGGACACAGCTGGAGAATAACCGGCTGGTGCTGGGCATCGACCCCTACAACTTCTGCTTTACCCTGGCTCCCGGGGAGTCCTTTACCGCTCCAGAGGCCGCTCTGGTCTGCTCTCCCCACGGTTTTGGACAGATGAGCCGCCAGTTCCACCGCAGCCTGCGGGAGCACCTGATCCGAGACCCCTATCAGGGAAAACAGCGTCCGGTACTGATGAACAACTGGGAAGCCACCTACTTTGACTTCACGGCAGACAAGCTGGTGGACATCGCCAAAGGGGCCCAGGGCCTGGGCATCGAGCTGTTCGTCATGGACGACGGCTGGTTCGGCTCCCGGGATACCGATCTCAGCGGCCTGGGCGACTGGTCGGTGAACCTCAACAAACTGCCCGGCGGCTTTGAGGCGCTGGTCCCCCGTATCAAGGCATTGGGTATGCGCTTTGGGCTGTGGATCGAGCCGGAGATGGTCAGCGAAAACAGCCGTCTCTATCAGGAGCACCCAGACTGGGCTCTGGGCGTCCCCGGCCGGCCCCAGACCCGGGGACGGAGCCAGCTGGTGCTGGACTTCTCCCGCCGGGAAGTTCTGGACTATATCTACGAGGCCATGCGGAAGATTCTGGACGGCGCCGACATCTCCTACCTCAAGTGGGATATGAACCGGAGCCTCTCCGACGTCTGGTCCGCCGCCCTGCCTGCAAACCGGCAGGGGGAGGTCTACCACCGCTACGTGCTGGGCGTGTACGACATTCTGGAGCGGCTGCGCCGGGACTATCCCGATCTGCTCATTGAGGGCTGCTCCGGCGGCGGCGGACGGTTTGACGCCGGGATGCTCTACTACACCCCCCAGATCTGGTGCAGTGATAACACTGACGCCATCGACCGCCTGCGCATCCAGTACGGCACCTCCTTCTGCTATCCTGTCAGCGCAATGGGGGCCCATGTCTCTGTCTCTCCCAACGAGCAGAACGGCCGCGTCACCTCCATGGAGACCCGGGGCGTGGCAGCTATGTCCGGCACCTTCGGCTATGAGATGGACCTGGGCAAATGCACCCCGGAGGAGCGGGAGGTTATCAAACGGCAGACCGCCTTTTTCAAGGAGCACTATGACCTGATCCAGCGGGGGGATTACTACCGCCTCAGCGACCCCTTCACCGCTCCCTACACCGCCTGGGAACAGGTCTCGCCTGACCGGCGGGAGGCCCTGGTCTCCCTGGTCTCCGGCCCCACTCAGGCCGCGGCCCCCTTCCGGGCGCTGCGGCTCAAGGGGCTGAATCCGTCCCTCCGCTACGCGGTAAACGGCGAAGGCGCCTATCCCGGCGATGTGCTGATGGAGGCCGGCTGGCCCCTGCCCATGACTTGGGGAGATTACCAGTCTATGCAGCTGTATCTCTCCGCGCTGTAAAATAAAACTCCCGTTCTCATCCGCTGAGAACGGGAGTCTTTCGCTGTTGAATCAGTTGAAAAACCGCTGGGCCGCTATTTCTTCAACTGGTTCTCCGCCCGCCACTGGCGCGGCGGCATGCCGTAGCGCTGCTTGAACGCCCGGGAAAAATGAAGCTGGTTGGGATATCCGCATCCGGCGGCGATGTCCCGGATAGAATTTCCAGACAGCTTCATCATCTCCGCGGCCTTGGACAACCGCAGGCGGATCAAAAACTCCTGGGGCGAGCAGCCCATGCTCTCTTTGAAGAGCTTGCTGAAATAGCCGCGGTTCAGCCTGCACACGTTGGCGATCTCCTCCACCGTCAGGTCCCGCTGGTAGTTGTGCTCCATGAAGTTGATGGCCTCCTGGATGTAGAAGTCCTTGAGCTTTCCGCCGTGGAGCGTCTTTCGGGTGGCGGAGGAGCGGATCAGCCCGTCCAGAAAGAGACACAGGTGGCCGATGAGGTGGAGAGGCGCGGCCTCGGCGTGGCGGGCGATATAGAGCATAGTATCCCGCAGCTCGTCCCCCTGGGCGGGGAACTGGGGACGGTAGATGGGCTGGAGGGCGCTGAGCCCCGCACTGTCCAGATACTCCTGGATCCGCAGCCCGTCAAACTCCAGCCAGGTGTACTCCCAGGGGTCGGTCTTGTGGGCGGCATAGGTATTCACCTGACCGGGGCAGATGAGGAAACCCTGGCCCGGGCCCAACTCATACCTGTGGTCCGTTCCGTCCGGACCGGTGGAGTCCAGGGTCCCGTGCCCGGAGATGATATAGTGGAACAGGTAGTGGTTGCGCACAAAGGGACCGAAGGAGTGCAGGGGCCTGCACTGCTCCCACCCGTACTGATAGAGCCGGAAGTCAAGGAAATTCTCGTTGGGGAAAATGGAGAAGGAATAATTGTCCATGGACGTGCTCCTCTCTCAGTGGTCTCCAGGACAGCGCCCCGGAAAACGATTGGGGACCGCCCGGCAGACGATCCCCAAAATCACCAATCTCATGAAATTATGCCGCTCCGCAGCGGGTCTGGCAGCTCCCGTCACAGAATCCGATCCCGTGGGCATAGCCGCAGTACACCACGCCGCCATGGCTGTGGCGGCCGGATATGGCGCAGTCCTCCAGCGCGCAGAGGGCGCGGCAGCTCCCGTCGCAGAACCCGCTCTCGTGGGCATAGCCGCAGTACACCACGCCGCCATGGCTGTGGCGGCCGGATATGGC
>NZ_CAJULS010000171.1 GCF_910587525.1 uncultured Oscillibacter sp.
GCAGATTGCGGCAGTCGGTGCCCAGCTCCTTCCAGATGTAGGGGATGGCGTCCAGGCGGATGACGTCGATTCCCCGGTTGGCCAGGAAGAGGAGATTCTCCGTCATGTCGTTGAATACCACGGGATTGGCGTAGTTCAGGTCCCACTGGTAGGGATAGAAGTTGGTCATGACGATCCGGCCGTCCTCCAGCTGGGTAAAGCTGCCCGGCGCAGTGGTGGGAAACACCTGGGGGACGGTCTTCTCAAACTCCCGGGGAATATCCCAGCTGTCATAGAAGAAATACCGCTCCCCATAGCCCGGCTCTCCCGCCCGGGCTTTTTTCGCCCACTGGTGGTCCTCGCTGGTGTGGTTCATCACAAAGTCCAGACAGAGGCTGACGCCCGCTCTCCGGCAGGCGTCAGCCAGGGCCTCCAGGTCGTCCATGGTCCCCAGCTCAGGCTGGACCGACCGGAAGTCGGAGACGGCGTACCCGCCGTCACTGCGGCCCTTGGGGGAGGCCAGCAGAGGCATCAGATGGAGGTAGTTCACCCCGCACTCCTCCAGATAGGGAAGCCGGTCCTTCACTCCTCTTAAATTACCGGCAAAGGCGTCCACATAGAGCATCATGCCCAGCAGGTCCCGGCGGCGGTACCAGCCGGGATCGCCCTCCCTTCTGGCGTCCTGGTCCCGGAGGGCTTTTTTCCGCCCCTTCCAGCACCGCTCCAGCATTTCCGTAAAATAGCGGAAAGCCCCCTCATCCCGGTACAGCTCAATATAGAGCCATTTCAGTTCATCATAGTGGTGCGCCAGACGGCGCTGGAATACATTCGCCATACTTCTGCCTCCTCCGGCAAAGTTTTGGCATACTATATCACACCGGGTACGCCGGGCGCAAGGGGAAATTGCCGCCGCGGAAGCACGCCTGACACTTCCTGTCCAAAAACGTGCATATTGCCATATTATTTTTCAGGTATTATCTGTCTGCCGCCTCAAAAATCCATCGTTTTTATATTTTATACAAAATAAAATCAATCAAATTGTGCGCAAAGTCGAAATTTTGAGTAAATATATCAAAATGTTATGCAACCCGTATCAAAAGCGCGAAATCTTATATTTTGGTATATTCTGAAAAATACAATCTATTTACATGCAGGCGGAAAGCGTATTATGATTTGTTCATAGTTACGTAACGTTTTCTGAGCGCGACAAAAAAGCAGAGGAGTGGAGTTATGAAAAAGATTCCCCGCGCCGCAGCCCTTGTCTTGACCATAACACTGCTGCTGTCCCTGTGCGGGTGCGGAGCGGCAGACGGCAAGACACATCTTACCTTCCAGATCTGGGACGTGGCCCAGCGGGACGGTATGCAGGCCATGTGCGACGCCTACACCGCCCAGAATCCCGACGTGGTCATTGAGGTTCAGGTCACCAGCTGGAGCGAATACTGGACCAAACTGGAGGCCGCCGGCGAGAGCAATACCATGCCGGACATCTTCTGGATGCACACCGACCAGATCCTGTACTACGCCGACTTCGGCATCCTGGCCGACCTTACCGACCTTTACACCGGCGAGGACCCCAACTTCTGGACAGAACACTATTCCGATATCTCCATCGGCAACGCCAGCGGCTCCGACGGCCGGATGTACGGCGTACCCAAGGACCGTGACAACGTGGTTCTGGTATACAACCGGGAGATGTTTGACGCCGCCGGCGTGGCCTACCCAGACGAAAATTGGACCTGGGACGATATGATGGACGCCTCCCAGAAAATTTATGACGCCACCGGAAAATACGGCTACATGGCCTACAACGACGAGCAGCTGGGCTACTGGAACTTTGTCTACCAGAACGGCGGCTACATCTTGGACCCGGAGACCAACATCCACGCCGGCTACACCCAGCCCGCCACCTCCGAAGCCATCAAATACTACGTGAATATCCAGAAGAACGAGTGGTGCCCCGACCAGACCTTCTTCGCCGAGACAACCCCCGGCACCGCCTTTTTCTCCGGCATGGGCTCCATGTTCTATGAGGGCTCCTGGAACCTGCTCTCTGAGCTGAAGAATTACCCCGATATGGTGGGCAAGTGGGACATCGCCCCTCTGCCCAAGTGCCCCAGCCCCGCCTCCGGCGACGGCACCGGCACCATCTCCAACGGCCTGTGCTACTCCACCGCAGCCAACGGCAAAAACCTGGAGATCGTTAAAGATGTGCTCCGCTTCTTCGGCAGCGAGGAGGGCCAGCGCATTCAGGGCGAGTCCGGCGCGGCCATTCCGGCCTTCCTGGGCCTGGAGGACTCCTGGACCACCGAGTTTGCCAAGTTTGACTATCTGCTGGACGTTCAGGTCTGCTACGACCAGTTCGAGACCTGCGTGCAGTACATCAACAACGCCACCCGCCGCAAGTGGAAGTCCAACGTGGCCGATGAGATGGTCAAGGTCTACAACGGCGCGGACATCGACGCCCAGCTGGCTGTCATGCAGGGTATTGCGGACAGCTATGTGACGGACTGATCGAGAAAGGAGGCATATTTGTGAACAACAAACTTTCCCCCGCCACCCGGCGGGAAGAAAACTGGGGCTGGATCATGGTCGCGCCCACCATCATCGGGCTGGTTGTGCTGAACCTGTGGCCCTTTGTCCAAACCATCTACACCGCTTTCTGCGAGCACCTTGGCTTCGGCCACTACCAGTTCGTGGGTCTGGCCAACTTCACCCGCATGTTCCAGAACGCCGAGTTCTGGCGGGCCACCTGGAGCACCATCCTGTTCTGTATTTTGACCGTTCCCGTGGGACTGTTCCTGTCCCTGCTGGTGGCAATGCTCCTCAACGCCAAGATCAAATTCAAAGGCGGCTTCCGCACCATCTTCTTCCTGCCTCTGGTGTGCGCTCCCGCCGCCGTCACTATGGTGTGGCGCTTCATCTTCAACGGTGAGTATGGCATCCTGAACCAGATTTTTGGCACCCACATCGGCTGGATCACCGACCCCAAGTTTGTCATGATCTCCTGCGCCATTGTGGCTATCTGGAGCAACATTGGCTACGATGCCGTCCTCCTGCTGGCGGGCCTCCAGAACATCCCCAAGACTCTGTATGAGGCCAACAGCATTGACGGCGCCGGCAAGGTAAAGCAGTTCTTCACCATTACCCTGCCCATGGTCTCCCCCACCCTGTTCGTGGTTATGATCATGCGCCTGATGTCCGCCGTCAAGGTCTATGACCTGATCTACATGATGGTGGAGGACACCAACCCCGCCGTCACCAGCGTGCAGAGCCTGATGTACCTGTTCTACCGCTCCTCCTTCGTCGCCGGCGAGCGCGGCTATGGCTCCGCCATTGTGATTTGGACCGTCCTGCTCATTGGCCTGGTCACTGTCATCCAGTTCTACGGCCAGAAGAAGTGGGTCAACTACGACGTGTAAGGAGGAAGAGAGATGAAAAACCGTTCTTTAGAGGCCTCCCAAAAGCGGATGACCATTCTCACCTACGTGGTGCTGATTGCCGCCGCCCTCCTCATGGTCTTTCCCTTCATCTGGATGATCCTCACCAGCTTCAAGACTGTGGCCGAGAGCAACGCCACTCCCCCGGTGATTTTCCCCAGCGCATTCCGGTGGGAAAACTTCAAGGAGGCAATCACCAGCCTGCCTTTTATCAAGCTGTACATTAACACCGCCCTGATGATACTCTTCCGGGTGATTTGCGCGGTGGCCTTCAGCTCCATGGCCGGCTACGCCTTCGCCATGCTGAACTTCCGGGGTAAGAAGCTGCTCTTCGGCATCGTGCTGGTGCAGATGTCCCTGCCCTCCCAGATCTTCATCATCCCCCAGTACCAGATGGTGGCGAAAATGGGAATGGCCAACTCCATCTTTGCCCTGGTCTTCCCCGGCATTGTCAGCGCCTTCGGCGTGTTCTTCCTGCGGCAGACCTACATGGGCATCCCCAAG
>NZ_CAJULS010000172.1 GCF_910587525.1 uncultured Oscillibacter sp.
CAGCGGGAAGGCCAGGAACATGAAGGAGAACTCGAAGGGCTCGGTGACGCCGCAGATGAAGGCGCAGATGGCGGCGGAGCCAACGATGCCGATGGTGGCCTTACGCTTCTCGGGCTTGGCGGTGAGGATCATGGCCAGGGCCGCGCCGGGAATACCCAGCATCATGCAGGGGAAGAAGCCCGCCATGTACTGACCAACGCTCCAGGAGATGTTGGCGCCCATCAGCTCCTTGCTGATGATGCCGGCCTGGCCGCCCCAGTAGGCGGACAGATCGCCCAGGCCGATGGTATCAAACCAGAACACGTTGTTCACGGCGTGATGCAGGCCGGTGGGGATCAGCAGACGGTTGAGGAAGGTGTAGATACCGACGCCCGCGACGCCAGCCTTGGCGGCCAGAGCACCCAGGTTGACCAGCAGGGTGAAGATCAGCGGCCACACGAAGACCAGGACGAGAGAGGCCAGGATGGACACAACGCCGGTGACGATGGCAACGCTCCGCTTACCGGAGAAGAAGGCCAACACGTCGGGCAGCTTGGTGTCCTTAAACTTGTTGTAGCACATAGCGCCGATGATACCGGCCAGGATGCCGATGAAGGGGTTGGCGATCTTGCCGTAAGCCACGCCCCAGGTCTCGTTGGCCTCGACCAGCTTGGGGAGAATGGCGCCGGCGTTGCCCACCAGGGTGGTCATCATCAGCCAGGAAACCAGAGCGGCCAGGCCGCCGGTACCGTCACTATTCTTGGACAGGCCAACGCCCACGCCGATGGCGAAGAGGATGGCCATGTTGTCGATCAGAGCGCCGCCGGCCTTCACCAGGAACAGACCGATAGAATAAGCCAGACCTTCGGTGGCCGCGCCGGTCACACCCATAACACCGGGGGCGATGGCGTAGCCCAGACCCATCAGAATACCACAGATGGGCAGCACGGCGACAGGCAGCATCAGCGCCTTGCCGAGCTTCTGCAAACGTTTCATCATAATGCAATTTTCCTCCTTTTAGAAAACTCTCTCGGATTCCCCTTATGCTTATCCGTCGGCCCACGACGGCAAGGAGACAAAAATAAGTAAGTCGGGCTTAGAGATTCTCCTTCAAGAACTTCTCAAGCCCTTCGGCGGCGGCGTCTTCATCCTCGCCGCTGCAGGTGACGGTGAGCTCCATCCCCTGCTTGGCGGCCAGACGCATGATGGCCATGAGCCGCTTCGCGTCCGCCGTGCCGCCCGGGGCGGCCAGGGTGATGTCACACTTGTAGGCGACCGCCTCTTTGGCAAGCATGCCCGCGGGCCGGGCGTGCAGACCGGCAGGGTCGGCAATCACGTGAGTGAAACTCTTCATGGTGGTTCACCTCCTTAAACGTAACTTTGAGGTTGTCACGCTCCCGTTAGACGCATGGCCGGTCGCATTTTCGCTCTGACTCGGGCCAAATCGCGGCGGCTTCGCCGCCTTACCAATTCGTCCCTCGCTCCGCTCAGATGCTCCCTATGCGTCTACGGGTCGCGCTTCTGCTTCTTACTTTCCCAATTCCATCACCACATCGCCAGGGGCGACGGGGCCGGTATGGACGTTAACGGTGGCGTAGTCGGGGGTGTTGCAAATGACCATGGGGGTGATAACATCGTACCCCGCAGCAGCGATGGCGGCCACGTCAAACTCGATGAGCAGGTCGCCCTTCTTCACCTTGTCGCCGTTGTGGGCGTGGATGGTGAAGTGCTCACCCTTGAGGTTGACCGTGTCCAGCCCCACGTGGATGAGGATCTCCGCGCCAAAGTCAGCCAGCAGGCTCACGGCGTGGCCGGTGTCAAACATCAGGTCCACCGATGCGTCGCAGGGGGCGAACACCTTGCCCTCGCTGGGACGGAACGCCACGCCCTTGCCCAGGATCTCCTGGCCGAAGGTGGGATCGGAGACCTCGCTGATGGCGACGGCCTCACCGGCAACAGGGGCGCCCAGAGCGTTCAACGCGGGGGCCGCCTCCTTGCCTCCAAACAGGTTCTTGAAAAATCCCATACTTTATGACCTCCCTTTGTTGTGGGTGGGTTTGCACGCACAGTCTTATGAGTATACCAGAAATTTCTTGTTTTGCCAACCCTTTTTTCTTTTTTCTTGCGACGAGGATCAGCTCTCGCACACCGCCCGGCGCACCTTCAGGATGGAGGCGGCGGCCACCGACAGCTCGTCGATGCGGTTTTCCATAAAGAAGGAGGTCAGGTTGGTGTTGGCCCCAGCCTCGCCGCAGATGCCCACCCAGATGCCCGCGGCGTGGGCGTTGCGAGCGGTGATCTCGATCATCCGGCGGATGGCGGGGTCCTCGGCGTTGAAGATGTTGCTCACCTTGGCGTTCATCCGGTCGGCGGCCAGGGTGTACTGGGTGAGGTCGTTGGTGCCAATGGAGAAGAAGTCCACCAGCTTGGCCAGCTCGTCGCTCATTACCACCGCGGCGGGAGTCTCGATCATCACGCCGATCTTAATGCCGTCGGAGACAGGAACGCCCTCTGCCTTCAGCTCCGCCTTAAGGCTGGCCAGAAGCTCCTTGGTCTTCATCACCTGGGTCACGCTGGTGATCATGGGGAACATGATGTGGAGATTGCCGTACACCGAGGCCCGCAGAAGAGCCCGCAACTGGGTGCGAAAAATCTCCGGCTGGTCCAGGCAGATACGGATGGCCCGGTAGCCCATGGCGGGGTTTTCCTCGGGGGGAATGTGGAAGTAAGGGGCTTGCTTGTCGCTGCCCAGGTCCAGGGTGCGGACGATCACCCGCTTGGGGGAGAAGATCTCCAACACCTTCTTATAGGCCTGGAACTGCACCTCCTCGCTGGGGAAGTCGGCGCTCTCCAGATAGAGGAATTCACTGCGGAACAGCCCCACGCCGTCCGCCCCGGCCTTTTTGGCCTCCTCGGCGTCCTTCACGCTGCCGATGTTGGCGCAGACCTCTACATGATGTCCGCCCTTGGTCACAGCCTCCTTGTCAAAATACTGGTGGAGCAGGATCTTCTGCTCTTCAAAGGCCTTGCGCTTGCCGGCGTATTCGCTGATCTCGGCCTCGTTGGGGTCTACGATCACCTCGCCAGTGGCGCCGTCGATGGCCATGATGCCGTCCTTGGGAATATACTGGAACGCCTCCCCCAGCCCCACGATACAGCCGATGCCCATGCTTCGGGCCAGTATGGCGGAGTGGGAGGTCACCGAGCCATTCTTGGTGACGCAGCCCACCACATACCGTTTATCCAGGGCCACCGTCTGGCTGGGGAGCAGATCCTCTGCCACCACAATGGTGGGCTCGTGGGGCAGGCCCGCCCCCTCGTCGATACCCTTCAGGATGCGGATGACCCGTCCGGCCACGTCCTTCACGTCGGCGGCCCGGGCGCGCATGGTCTCGTCGTCAATGGCCTGGAACATATCGTGGAGCATATTGCCTGTCTGCTCCACCGCCCACTCGGCGTTGCAGCCCCCGGCCACCAGGCCCGAGACTCCCTCGCAGAAGTCCAGATCCTCCAGCATCATGCGGTGGATGTCAAAGATCATGGCTGCGTCGGCGTCCTCCTGCCGGGTCGTTTCGTAAAGGGCGGTCAACTCGTCAGCAGCGGTGTGCTGGGCATCGGCAAAGCGCTTGCTCTCCCTTTCAGGATCGCACCCCTCCCGATGGGACACCGAGAGGTCTACCACCTCCATGTGCCACAGCCGCGCAACGGCAATTCCCTCCGCCGCGCCGATCCCCTTGAGCTTCATAACGACACCACTCCTTACCTTACTCTATGGTCGTTGTAGTATTATAGCACAGCCTTTGTTAAAATTGCAACCCCTCGCCAGCATTTTCCCCAAGTCTTTTTTGCAGATTTTACAAAAAGCGCCCCGACTTTCCGTCGAGGCGCTCTTGTTTTCGGCGTCACTTTGTGAACATTTCCTTCCTGCTCTGGTAATA
>NZ_CAJULS010000173.1 GCF_910587525.1 uncultured Oscillibacter sp.
CGGGCGGGTGCTTCAGCTCGTCCAGCTTCAGATTCGTGGTCACGATCAGCGGCTTGTTACAGCGATACCGGCTGTCGATGATGCTGAACATCTGCTCAAGGGCATACTCGGTGTTGCGCTCCGCGCCCAGGTCGTCTATAATCAACAGGTCATAGTCCCCCAGGCTGTCCAGAAAGTCCGTCCTGTCCTCTCCGAACGTCCCGCACAGGCGGGCCAGGATGGTGGGGAAGTTGGTCATGAGTACAGGTACGTCCCGTTCCAGAAGCGCGTTCGCTATGCACCCGGCCAGGAAGGATTTGCCCGTACCAACGTCACCGAACAGCAACAGGCCGATGTTCTTCTTGAACGCTTGGGGCCAGTGATTGACATAGGCGTGGGCTTTCGCCATAACAGGGTTCTCGCCGTTGTCATGGGCGAATGTGTAGCCGTAGAGGTAGCGGTCTTGAAGTCCCTGGGCCTTACGCCGCCTGATACGCTCCATGCGCTGGCGGCGTTCCTCGGCTTCTCTGCGGCGGCGTTCTTTCTCCTGCTGGCAAGGGCAGACACACCGGGGAGCGATATAGCCGCCAAAGGGGGAGCGAATGACAGTCTGCCGGGGTGCGCCGCACTTCCGGCAATGGACAAGCCCATCAGCCGGGGCTATGTACTCGCCCTCTCCCAGTTTCATGGCAGCAGTGGTCTTGTCGATGACGGCTCGGATTTCCTCGGTCAGTTCCATCATACGGTGTCCTCCTCGCTGACGCTATAATCCCGGTCACGGGCAGGGGGAGCGGCCTTGCGGCGGTCATCCGCTATCCAGCGGCGAATGGTGGCGGCATGGCTCTGGTACTGTTTGCCCGTGGATGCCATGTACTCGGACAATCTTTCGATGTACTCCTGCCAGACGGTAGGAAAGTCGGCTTGCAGTTCGGACAGTTCACCAGCAGACAGAAAAACATTTTGGTAACGGCCCAACGTGCGGGCGCGTTCCCCCTCTCTATTCTCTATACTCTTATCTCTATACTCTTTATCTCTAATCTCTAATATAGGGGGACATTTGTCCACCGGGTCTATGGGTGGACAAATGTCCACTTTGCCGGAGGGCAGCAGTTTTTGACGCTGCAACCGGCTCCGTTCCCGCTTCTTCCGCTCCCCCTCGGTGGAGGACTGACCAATTAGCAGTTGAATGTCGGCCATGTAGAAAGCGCCGTCTGTCAGGACTTCCACAAGGCCAAATTCCATGAACACCTTGATTGCCCTCTCCACGCTGCCGATCTGGTGCCGGGTGAAGGTGGCGATGGTCTGGACGGTGTGGGGAAGATGCTCGCCCAGCATGAGGATTCCGCCGCTTTTCAGGGACATAAGGTACATTTTCAGCAGCAGATTCGAGTACAACAGGCCGTCCGGCATACTTTCCAGCACAACCATTGTCTCGCTGTTGTAGAAGTTTTCTTTCAGTTTGAGATAGTAAAATCTCCTGTTTTCAGCCATAGGGTAAAAACTCCTTTGTAGAATCGCCGTTGTAGGCTCTCTGAGGGCCTTCCGGGGTGTCAGATAGGGAATGTATCAGGCCCCTATTGACAGCACCCCGGAAAACCTTGAAAAATCATGGTTTTTTAGGGCCTAAATGCGTAGAATCGTAGTAACGTTTGCGCTGGCGTTCCGCTTCTTTCCTTCTACGGGCAGTAACAGCGCAATCAGGACAGTATTTCGCCCGGTTGGATTTCGGCAGATAGTAACCGCCACAGAGTACACATTTCCTCCGGTCTGCCCGGTGGAGCAGGGCGGCGCACAAGCCAGCGTCCAGGGGCAGGACGGCGGCGCGGAACCAGCGGCACACAAGCGAGTAGGTAATACTCTGTGGGCAGATACATTCCTCGCCACCGTCCAGAAGCAGACAATTCCCACAATCATAGTTGCAGCAGCTATGTACCAGTCTGCGGGCGGTGCGGTACTGCTGATAGTTCATGTGGACAATCACGGCACGTTTTCTCCTGCGGGTAACTTGATGTAAATGTGATAGGGAGTGTGGAGGGCGATCAGTTCCTTCTCCACCAGCCCAACGTCCTCCAACTCCCGCAGGGACTGTGCCACAGTGCTGGGAGTGCGGTCGATGATCGCCGCAATGGTCTTGTTGTAGAACGCCAGATACCGCCGCCCGCGCCGGTCGGTCTGAACCATATCCGAATTGAACGTCATATCCAGCATGATCGCGTAGACCTCTTTCGCCGTCAGCCGGATATTCATGCCCAACAGGAACCGGGGATACGCCATGTAGGGCGGCAGGGTGGAGCCGCTGGTAATATAGTCAGTTTTCATGTTCCTTCTCCATTTCGTGTCGGATTTCATGTACTTCCTCAAAAAGTTCCTTGATTGCTTCCGTGATGGAATATGCGCTATTGCCCAGTTCGTCAAATTGAGACATTGACATTCTGGCGAAAACATCTGCCCGGTGATGAAGGGCTTTGATGTCGGAAACATAGCGGGAGCATAGGAGCTTAAACTCGCGCAGCGCATCTTCACCGTCCGCCATCCTCTGCCGCTTCGGTGTTGGCGGGGCTATGGTCAGAACGGCAGCGGCCTCCGCCTGCTGGTCAGGGGGCAGTCTGGAAATTTTCAGCGCATCCCCTTTGGTGATTTTATCGCCAGCGTCCCGGATGGTTTTCTTGGCCTCCGGGGTCAGATTGGCGGCGGTCTGGACAAGCCGCTCCACGGTGCGTTTGCTGATTCCCAGCTTATCGGCGGTATCCTCCGAAAAGGGCTTTGCCGCTAAAACCGTCAAATTGTCGTTTTTAGCTGTCTGGCCGTTGCGCTGGCCCTGGCGTGTCTCCGGGTGGATGGCTTCATAGAGTTCTTTCCGGCGCAGAAGCAAGTCGCCCAACTCCCGGTGGGACAGCCCCGCCCGAACAAAGTTCTCGTCAATTTCTGCCAACTCCGCTTGCAGGCCGTCCGCATCGCTGACGGTACACTCAATCTCCGTCCAGCCCAGCAGCTTCGCAGCCTCCAATCGGTGCAGGCCAGCAATAAGCGTGTTGTCCTGGGTGACGGTGATGGGATTCATCAGGCCCACGGCGGCAATGCTCCGGGCCAGTTCCTCCACGTTCCTCTGCTGGGTGTCCCGCCGCCCTGGGTTGATTTTGATTTCGCTGATTTTCATTTGCATGGTAATTGTCCTCAATGCGAAAATACGGTAATAATGCGGTTGAGCATTTCACGGTCGGAGCCGTCCAGCGATTCCGCCAGCCTGCGGAGGAAAGTGATCTCCGCAGAGTTCAACGCCCTGCGGTCAAGGTGGAACCACTCTGCCACTCTGACCCCGCCGTGATTGCCCCTCACCGTTTCGAGGGGATAGGAGCAGGTCAGCACCACAATGTCCCGGCGAATCGTGCCGGTGCTGACGTTAAATTCATGTGACAGGTTTCTGTAAGTATCCTGCCGCCGGAGACACAGCGTCTCCAAAATCTTCTGGCGGCGTTCCCATGGGGTCATATCCATAATTGCAAAATCCTTTCGTAAAAATCGTAGTGTTATCGTTCGGTTTCCCTCTGCTGGCGCTGGCCCTCATGGGCCAGACGGTCAGCGGCCTTGCGGAGTGATTCAACAGCTTTGATTTCATCCCGCATAGCCCGCATTTTCTGATAGTCTGCGTCTTTCTGCATGGTCAATTTTGCGGCTTCGGCCCGCCACGCCTTGGGCGTGATCGCTTCGCCGGATTCTTTCAGCGATTTCAGAAAAACGGCGGCAGCATCGAATAACGCTAACCCGTCTCTATGCTCCTGCTGGTACTTCTCCCGTTTGCCTGGTTTCACCTTATCCAGCTTTTGGCGGATGGGCTTGTATTGCTCATACTGCGCCCACATTTCCAGCCGTTTATCCAGGACGGCGAGCCGGCGTTCCGCTT
>NZ_CAJULS010000174.1 GCF_910587525.1 uncultured Oscillibacter sp.
GACGTGTGCTCTTCCGATCTTGCTGGCCAAGTATAACACGGATAAGAGCAAGGAGCCCGGCATGGGCACGGTCTTCGCCGGCTGTATGCCCTACGCCATCGCCACATTCGCTGCCGAGCTGATCATCCTGGCCATCTGGTGGGCGCTGAAGCTCCCTCTGGGTCCCGGCGTCTCCATGCTGGTGGGCTGATCTCCCGCACCGATATACCTCTCTCTTCTCTCAGCAACTCGCAGCGGCGCAATGCGCCGCTGCGAGTTGCGCCGCTGCGAGTTGCGCTGAAAAAAATGATGTGATAAAATCGAAGCTGTCATGAAGGAGGCCTTTTATGGAAGAATTTTCATGTATAAAGATCCGCTCCGCCGACCCCTTTGAGCGGGGAGCGCAATATGGCGCCCAGGCGCGGGATCTGATCCGCCTGGGGATCCAGGGTTATCAGCGCCACTTTTCCAAGACGCTTTCCGCATCCTGGGAGGATATCCTGAGGCGGAGCCATCTGTACCTGGGACTCCTGGAACGGGACTTTCCCGCCGAGCTGGCAGAGGCCCGGGGCATTGCGGCGGGCAGCGGCATAGACCTGGACGCCATCATGGCCTTGAACTGCCGGTATGAGATCCTGAAGCTGAAAAACCTCCATCAGGAGAAGGAGTGTACCAGCGGCGCCGTGCTGCCGGAGGCCGCCCGGGGCGGCGGGACCTACCTCATCAAGAACTGGGACTACCGCCCCTGGGTGGAGGACCACGTGGTGATTGTTGACATCGACGATCTGAACGGGACCCGCATCGTGGGCCTCACAGAGGCCGGCCAGCTGATCCGGGACGGCATGAACAACCACGGCGTCAGTGTCTGCGGCAATAACCTGACCTCCGTCTTTGACACGGGCGAGGTAGGGGCTCCGGTGACCTTCGTCCGCCGAAAGGCCCTGAACTGTCGGGATTTCGCCCAGGCCTATAACGTGGTGAAGAGCAGTCCCCGCGGGGTTTCCTGCAACATTCTGGTGGCCTCAGCAGAGGGGAAAGCGGTGGACCTGGAGGCAACACCCGGCGGCGTATTCGAGCTGACACCGGAAAACGGTATCGTCACCCACGCCAACCACATGGTGGCGGGGGCGGAGTACTGCACCAATCACGGCAGCAAATTCCGGGACGCCGTCCTGCGCCGCCGCCTCATGGAGCGCCGCGGGGATTTGGATCTGGAGACGCTCCGCTCCTGCCTTACAGACCACGAGATGAAGCCCGGCTGGCCCACGGAGTACCCGGAATCTGACTGCCTGGAGGCCGTGTGCAGCCATGTGCCCCACGGGGACATCGACCTGGATAAAGTCTGGAAGACCATCGCCTCATCCATCTACGATCTGAACGGCAGGACCGCCTATCTCTGCAAGGGCTGCCCATGCCGGGGACAGTTTATCCCATATCCGCTGTGACAGGAGGAACGAATGATCGATAATGAACGCGTACTGCGCACTTTTTTAGAGTATGTCCAGATCGACAGTGAGACCCACCATGAAGGGGCCATGACGGAACGCCTGGCGGCGGATCTGCGGGCCCTGGGACTGGAGGTCTACACCGACCAGGCGGGCAGGGCGCCGGGGGTGGACTCCGACGGCGCCAACGTCTACGGTTTTCTGGAGGGGGAATCCGGGCGTGATCCCATCCTCTTCAGCGCCCATATGGACACCGTGACCCCGGGGCAGGGCATCGATCCCATCATTGAGGACGGGTATGTCAGGACCCGGGGGGACACCGTGCTGGGAGCTGACGACAAATCTGGCGTGGCGGCCATCATGGAGGCGCTTCGGTGCCTCGTGGAGAGCGGCGCGCCCCACCGTCCGGTGGAGGTGGTCTTCACCATCCGGGAAGAGGGAGGGCTCTTCGGCTCGGCCAACCTGGAGTATGGGCGCATCCGCTCCAAATACGGCGTAGTGCTGGACGCCAGCAATGACGTGGGCAAGATCGTCACCAGCGCCCCGGGGCAGATCCGGCTGTATGCCGACATTTGCGGAAAGCGCTCCCACGCCGGCTCCGATCCGGAGAAAGGCGTCAGTGCCATCCAGGCGGCTGCCGTGGCCGTCAGCCGGATGAAGCTGCAGCGCATTGACGAGGAGACCACCGCAAACATCGGCACCTTCTCCTGCGTCGGCGCCACCAATGTGGTGCAGGATCATGTTACCTTTGCCGCCGAGGCCCGCAGCCGTGACCCGAAGAAGCTGGAGGCCCAGCAGGCCCATATGCTCCGGTGCCTGCAGGAGGCCTGCAGGGAGTACGGGGCACGGCTGGAGCACCGGGTCCAGAGAAGCTATCACAGCTACGGCTTTCCGGACAGCCACCCCCTGGTGCGCCTGCTGATGGAACGGTGCCGGGACATCGGCGTGGAGCCCTGGACCACCTATACCGGCGGCGGCACCGACGGCAACAATTTCAATCTCCACGGCATTGAGACCGTGGTACTGGCCTGCGGGATGGAGCTGGAGCACACCACAAACGAACAGATCCGCATTCAGAATTTGGAGGACGCTGCCCGGCTGGTTCTCAGCATTATGCGGGCGTAAGCGGATAGGAACCGGATGCGCAAATATGGCAAACCTCCAAAAGTATTCTGGACAGCACTTCCAGAGGCGAGTGATTCAGGATCAAAAAAGGATCTTATCGGTCATATTGTGGAAGACCCTATGTTCTCTGATTCGGTTCTTCTCTCTGTTTGTATCGCTCTATCCCCAATCTCACCACCGGGGCTTTCGGGGAGAAGATGGATGGAGATAAGGTAGAATAAGTTTTGCAAAAACACAAAAAGACATAGTTTGCAGCCCTCTGGTAGAATGAAGCAGCGACACACCATTCTGAAGGGAGTCTACAAATCATGTCCGAGAAGATTGTACAGCTAAACGAGGAAGTAATCAAGGGGCAACTGAAGGAATTAGTGCGAGACAGTGTAGAGGAAACGCTGAACGAACTGCTGGAAGTGGAGGCAGAGAATCTGACCCAGGCGGCACGGTACGAACGTAATGAGCAGCGGCAGGGAGATCGCAGCGGTCACTACAGACGTAATCTCACCACAACTTCGGGGGATGTCACCCTGAAGGCACCCAAACTCAAAGGAATCTCTTTTGAGGCTGCCATGAAGGAGATGTTCCGGGACGTCATCCAGACGGTCATGGAGGTAGAACTGGACGAGGAGCTAGGGCGGGAGCGGTGCCAGCGGGCGGCGGAGTCCGAAGGCAGACCCAACTACCGCAACGGCCACACGCGCAAGACCGTCAAGACCCAGCTTGGTCAGGTGGAGATCCGGGTTCCCCGGGATCGGAACGGCAGCTACGAGCCGAAGATTATCGGGAAATACAACCGGAATGCGGACGGCATGGAGGATAAGATCCTGTCGCTCTACGCCTGCGGCATGAGCCAGCGGGACATTGCCGAGCAGGTGAAGGAGCTGTACGATGTGGAGATTTCCCCGGAGCTGGTGACGAAAATCACGGAGAAGATCATGCCGGAGGTTACAGCCTGGCAGAACCGGCCTCTGGAGGCGGTCTATCCCTTCATTTTTATGGACGCCATCCACTACAAGGTCAAAGAGTTAATCCAATTGTCGACAGCGTGCTGGGCAGCGTCAGTTGTGCCGGTGAACACTGTGAGGTTGTCACCGAAACCATAGGGGTAACCGGCATCTGCGGCGGCTTTACTCTCCTCCGGGGCGTGGTGCCAGGTGCAGCGCTGGTTGGAGCAGGCTTGGGCGGCGTTCATCAGGGCCTCATTGACCGCCAACTCTGACACTCCATTGGCCTTTCTGGTCTGGTTGATGAGGCGGATCATCTCC
>NZ_CAJULS010000175.1 GCF_910587525.1 uncultured Oscillibacter sp.
AAGGTGAAGGCGGCGCGCTTCAGCTTGAAGTCGTAGGCGTAGATGCCGTAGGCCGTCAGGGCGGAGAAGTAGGTCACGATGGCGGCGCAGCAGCCGGAGACAATCAGGCTGTTCTGGATGCCCTTCAGGATGGGGATAGCCGGGTCGTTGATGACGCTTTTGAAGTTGGTGAGCAGGCTGGAGCCGGGCAGGGCGGAGAAGCCCAGCTGGAGCTGCGCGTGGGAGCGGGTGGCGTTGATAATCAGGATGTAAAAGAAGAACAGACACAGAAACGCCAGGATAATCAGCACCACATGGGCCAGAATGGTTCGTCCGCTGGATTTTTTGTTCTCCATTACGCTTTGCCCCCTTTCTTGGCGCGCTTGGCCGCGGACTTGGAGCCGTCCGGGTCGGAGTCGGTGTTCATCTTAAAGACGAACCAGCAGAGAATGGCGCTGATGATAAACAGGAAGACGGACAGCGCGCCGGCGATGCCGTAGTTTTTGGCCTGGAGGTGTTTATTCAGGTACATAATCAGCGTCATGGTGGTGCGGTCAGGGGCGCCCTTGCCGCCGGTGAGGATCTGGGGCACGTCGAACATCTGCAGGCCGCCGATGAGGGAGGTAATCAGGGTGTAGGTCAGCAGGGGCTTGATCTGGGGCAGGGTAATCTTGAAAAATTTCTGGATATGGGTGCAGCCGTCCAGCTCCGCCGCCTCAAAGATGGAGGGATTGATACCCATAATCGCCGCCATCAGCATAATGGTGGTGTTGCCGAACCACATGAGGAAGTTCATCAGCCCTACCAGGGTGCGGGCGCCCAGGGTGGACTCCATAAACCGGATGGCCTCTCCCACCACACCCATGCGCAGCAGGATGCTGTTGACCGGTCCGGCGTTGGAGAACAGGGCGAAGAACAGCATGGCGAAGGCGGAGGCCATAATCAGGTTGGGCAGGTAGATGACCACCTTGAAGAACTGCTTGCCCCGGATTTTCAGCCGGGCGTCGGTAAACCAGGAGGCCAGCACCAGAGACACGATAATCTGGGGCACAAAGCCCAGAATCCACATGACAAAGGTGTTCCAGGCGTACTTGGGCAGGTCGGAGGAGAGCAGGGAGGTGTAGTTGGACAGCCCGGTCCAGTTGGGGCCCACGGTCTTCAGGCCGAAGGCGTAGTACTCATAGAAGCTGTTGCGGATGGTGTCCGCCAACGGGATGAGCGAGAAAATGGCATAGCTTAAAAAGAAGGGGAGGATAAAAATATATCCCCATTTGGCGTAGCTGACGCTTTTGATTCGATTCTCGTTTTTCATCAGAAGTCCTCCTTTCACAGCGGTTTACGGCCAAAGCACGCCGCCGCCCACCAGCCAGGGGTAGCGCTCGGTGATGGCCATCTCAAAGTTGTCCTTGGCCTTGTCCAGGCTGATGACGCCGTTGAAGTAATCGCCAAAGGTGTTTTGGAACTCCTCCACACAGCCCTGGTCATAGGAGGAGATGTTGGACAGGTCCACTGTGGCCGCCACATCGGACAGCACGCCGATGTAGTTCTGTCCGCCCAGCAGGTCGATGCCGAAGTCGGGGGACTGGGCCAGCTCCTCCATCAGGGGCTGGTCGTTGCTCATCTCGCCGTAGTTCATGGCCAGGGTGCGCAGAAGGTCCCGGTCGGCGGTCATGGTCAGCATGATATCCCTGACCTGGGAGGCGTTATCGGTGCCGTTGGCGGCCACCAGCCAGGTGCCGCCCCAGAAGAAGCTCTGGGGGCTGGGGCAGACGGCCCAATCCTGGGCGGCGGCGGTATCCTTCACGTTGGGGGCGATACACACATCCAGACCCCAGGCGGGGAGGAAGAAGCAGAACACCTTGGAGTCGGGGCCCATGTCCTTGTTCCACTCGTCGTTCCACTGGCCCGGCACGTTGTGGCTGATGCCGCTCTCAATGTCCTCCATGGAGCGGTCCACCCAGTTCATCATGTTGGGGTCCACCACCACGGTCTTGTCGTTCTTCACCCAGGGGGCGGAGACGTTGTTGGAATACACCCGGGCGGTGTCAGCCCGGCCTGAGTACATGTAATAGCCGGCGGCCTTCATCTGCTCCGCCGTCTCGTAAAACTTATCCCAGTCGGCCACGGCGGCGCCTACGGTCTCCGGGTCGTCGGTGCCCAGGACGGCCTTGGCGATGGAGCGGCGGTAGACCAGCATGCCGGGGGTGGCCTGGTAGCTCAATCCCCTGATCTCACCGTCGGAGCCGGTCATGGCCTCCAGGGTGTAGCGGTACTGGTTGGCGATGTCCGCGTCGGTAATCCCCAGCTGGGAGATGGGGAGCGCCACATTGACCTCCGGGTCGACATATTTCAGGGCGTAATCCGCCTCCACCAGGAACATGTCGATCCTGTCGTCGGCGGCCACCCTGCCCTGCTTGAGCAGCGCCTCGTCCAGCTTCTGCTGGTAGACGCCGTCCTGGGTGGGGTTGACGATCCAGTGGACCTCGGTGCCGTCCTTCAGATAGGCGATGGATTTGTCGTCCGAGAGCCGCTCCACCTGGGGGTAATTCTCGTTGAACTTGCCCTGGAACTCCTCGTTCCACACGTAGATGTTCAGGACCTTGCCGCCGTCGCTGGCCTGCACGCCGCTGAGCAGGCCGCCGCCACTGCCGCCGCCGCAGCCGCTGAGCAGCCCCAGCGCCGTCACAGACGCCAGCGCCAGGCTCAAGATTCTCTTTTTTCTCATGTTCCACTCCTCCTTCTTCATTTGCGCAGCCCATGGGGCTGCCGTACTGATGTTATTATAGATTTAGAGCCTGTCTCGGTATATTAAATCAAGAGTGCAAATATCAGATTCATAACATATTTCCCGGCCGGCAAAAATTTTTCTGCTGATAAATCCCACAAAAATATCCGGTATATCTTGATAAAAAGGCGGAGTTGTGATATATTCGGGGCAAAATTGGAGGGAGGCCCTTTGTATGAATGTCGAACCGATCTGGCAGCCCGTTCTGCTTGAGGAAGAAAACGCAGTCACCAGCCACCGGGAGCCGGGGGAGGAGTTCCTTTTTTACCGCTCGGTGGCGGCGGGGCTGATCGACGCGGTGCAGGACAATTGCAGCCGGGGAGCCTTTGAGAACATGGAGGGGGTGGGCAAGCTCTCCGACAACCCGGTAACCAATCTGCGCTACCACTTTGTGGTCACCGCCGCTATGATTACCCGCTTCTGCATGGAGGGGGGGATGCCCCTGGAGGAGGCCTTCGGCCTGAGCGACGAGTACATCCGGCGGATGGACTGCTGCACCAACATGGCCGAGATCGTCTATGTCCACGACCAGATGGCGCTGGACTTCGTGTGCCGGATGCGGCATCTGCGGAAGAACATCGCCTCCTCCAAGCAGGTGGCCCAGGCCATCGACTACATCTATGTCCACATCATGGACCGGATCACGGTGAACGAGCTGGCCGAGGCCATCAACATCTCTCCCACCCACCTGTCCCGGATTTTCAAGCAGGAGACGGGCATCTCGGTGAGCGAGTACATCCGCCAGCGGAAGATCGACATGGCGAAAAACCTCCTCCGGTTCAGCAATTACGACTTTGTGGAGATCGCCGTTATGCTGTCCTACTCCTCCCAGAGCCACTTCATCCAGCATTTCCGCAGTCAAGTGGGGATGACCCCCAAGGCCTACCGGAAGCAGAATTATCTGAACAACTGGAACGTGAACCGGGACTCTGCCGACGGAATTACATAGTCAAAACGATCTCTGTAGTCTCGGTAAGCAGCTTCTCCGGTAAGATCGGAAGAGCGTCGTGTAGGGAAAGAGT
>NZ_CAJULS010000176.1 GCF_910587525.1 uncultured Oscillibacter sp.
ATAAGCTATTTTTTTACCCCCGGCTTAGCCGGGGGTTGCCTTTGGTACTACCAACAGCCATAAAAAACCGGCACGGAAACGTGTCGGTTTTTCTCTTGCTATTTTTCCAGAAGTCTGCTATATTTGGACAAAAAGTCAACAGAAGGAATGGACATCATGGAACAGATATATAGACAGCTCGGCGTCAGCCGGGCGGTATACGAATGCGGCGAGGCGGTCCTGGCCTCCCTGCGGCCCCGGTTTGACGCCATTGACCGGACAGCGGAGTACAACCAGTGCAAAGTTCTGGCCGCTATGCAGAAAAACCGGGTTAACGCCACCCATTTCGCCGCCACCACCGGCTACGGCTACGACGACGAGGGCCGCGACAATCTGGAGCGGGTCTACGCGGACGTCTTCCACACGGAGGCCGCCCTGGTGCGTCCCCAAATCACCTGCGGCACCCACGCGCTAACGGTGGCGCTGTCTGCAAACCTGCTGCCAGGGGATGAGCTTCTCTCCCCTGCCGGAGCCCCCTACGACACCTTGGAAGAGGTCATCGGCATCCGGGAGAGCAAGTGCTCCTTAAAGGAGTATGGCGTCGCCTACCGGCAGGCGGACCTGCGTCCGGAGGGTTCTTTTGACTACGACGCCATCCGGACGGCCATCAACGACCGCACAAAACTTATCACCATCCAGCGCTCCAAGGGCTACGCCACCCGGCCATCCTTCTCCGTTGCGCAGATCGGAGAGTTAATCTCCTTCTGCAAGTCCGTGAAGCCGGACGTGAAGGTGATGGTGGACAACTGTTACGGCGAGTTCGTAGAGCGGCTGGAGCCCTCGGATCTGGGGGCCGACATGGTGGTGGGGAGCCTGATCAAGAACCCAGGCGGCGGGTTAGCCCCCATCGGCGGCTATATCTGCGGCACGAGGGAGTGCGTGGAGCGGTGCGCCTACCGGCTCTCCGCCCCGGGCCTTGGTCAGGAAGTGGGGGCCAATTTGGGGCTGATGCCCGCCTTCTATCAGGGGCTGTTCCTCTCCCCCACCGTGGTGGCCGGGGCGCTGAAAGGCGCCGTCTTTGCCGCCAACATCTATGAAAACCTTGGCTTTCCCTGTGTACCCAGCGCCGCTGAGGACCGCCACGACATCATCCAGGCGGTGACCCTTGGCAGCCGGGAGGCCATGGTGGCCTTCTGCCGCGGCATTCAGGCCGCCGCCCCAGTGGACAGCTACGTCACCCCGGAACCCTGGGCCATGCCCGGGTACGACAGCGATGTCATTATGGCGGCGGGGGCCTTTGTCCAGGGCAGCTCCATCGAGCTCTCCGCCGACGGCCCCATCCGCCCCCCCTACGCCGTGTACTTTCAGGGCGGGCTGACGTGGTATCACGCCAAGCTGGGGATTTTGATGAGCCTCCAGAAACTGGTGGAATCGGGAATCGTCCGGCTGCCGGAGTGAATGAACAACCAGCCAGGCGGCCCGTGGGCTGCCTGGCTCTGTCAGTTATGTGCCAGGTCATAGGGATAATAGGGATTTTGCGCAAACCCGCTGTCGTCAACCCCGAATATTTGGGACAGCGCCGCGATTTCAAAACACCAATATCCGCAGTATGTATCGTTTTTAGAGCGGTGAGCGTTGTACCAATACGCGTCCTTGTGATGCCGGTACCACTGGGACAATTCCAGTGACAATATCTCGGCCGGGTCCTCGCCTTCTGCAAGACGATTGAAATAATCCAGCTGAGACGGGCATATGGTCAATGGCTCATCTCGCAGAGATTGGAACAAACAGCCAATTAGCCCATCACGGGAATGAAACCTTCCCTCAATGGTCTCCAGTCCTGGTAGGAAGTCGAACTTTGTTCCCCGGAACAGCACCCCCAGCGAGAGCACATCAATAATATCATAGGTACTGTCCACTGGGGCGCAAACATCCTTGTAACTGTCAATGAACCGGAGATAGTGGGCATATACGTCCTGAATTCCGGCTCCCGCGGAGTAAGCCAACTTCACAGAGTCCATATGCAGCCTGGACAGCCAGCTCTTTCCAATTCTGATTCCGCGCTCGTTGGATGGCTCTATATCAGTGAGAAGCGTTTCAAATTTCAGGATACGGGCCTGGTTGGATTGAAGTTTATGGGCAAAATACTCCGGATTTTTGATGGTATCCCTCATACTTTTTCTCCTCTCGCTTCATGCGTGGTCCGGTGTCACGCCGGCCCGCCGGCCTTCATCCGCTGGTCCAGACGGGCCAGAAAATAGGCCAGGGCGCAGCCTCCCGCACAACACAGCGCTGACAGCACAATCTCCCCTGCTCCCCTGTAAGAGGTGGGAATAATCACCAGCGTGGAGGCCAGCACGATCCCAAAGATCCCGTGAAAAGCCACAGAGTACCAGCGGCGGAAGCACCAGGTCACCAGCCGCGCCAGCAAAAACACCGTCAGCAACAGCCCCGGCAGCGAGGCGGACAACACCAGAAAATCCAAGTTTGCCAGCCCCTCCAGCACAGGCTGGTACAGGTCCAGGGCCATCATCACCGAGGAGGAGGTCATACCTGGGATCACAATGCCCATCCCCCACAGCACACCGCAGAAATTATACCACCAGAAATTGGGCTCCGCCGAAAAACAGGCGGTGCGGCTGACATAAAACAGCCCAGCGAACACACTGCCGGCACACAGAAACAGGCTCACCCAGGAGGCGGCGGAGCGCCCCTCCTTCCCCGCCTCCCGATACAAGGCAGGCACCGTGCCCACAATGAGTCCAATGAAGAGCCAGGTGGTCACGGTACTGGAAAAGTCGATGGCCGCCGCAATTCCCCTGGCAAAGCCCATAAAGCCCGCGCACCATCCAAGTCCCAGGGGCGGAAGCCATCTCCAATACTTGGGCAGGGCCCGTTTTGGGTGGGTGAGGATCTCCATAAAGGGACGGTAGATGTCAAACACCACCGCCAGTACGCCGCCGGAAACACCGGGCAAAATCGCCCCAGCGCCGATCAAAGCGCCGCAGAGCAGGTTCCGCAGCCAGTGTATGATCCTGTTTTGCCTCCCGCCCATCTTTCGTCCCCTCTCTGTTTTTCTGTATAGATAATAGCAGTTTTACC
This sequence comes from uncultured Oscillibacter sp., assembly GCF_910587525.1. Classification (GTDB taxonomy): domain Bacteria; phylum Bacillota; class Clostridia; order Oscillospirales; family Oscillospiraceae; genus Oscillibacter. The sequence continues at coordinate 3,082 of NZ_CAJULS010000176.1, forward strand.
CTCTCTTTTCAATCCAATACCAGCCGCCAATTTGAAAAATTTTCCGCCAAAAGGCTGTCTCTTTTCATTTATTTGTCTAAATCCGATAAAGTTTTGCGGGTAAGATGCGGATATTATAGTCGTTTCCCCTGTTGACATGCGGCTGCTTCTTGTGTAAACTGCAAAGTAATCAATTTCATATTGCAAAGACGATGAAGAGAAGAGTAAGCAGGCAGATACGACACAGAGAGCCCCGGTTGGTGCAAAGGGGTACGGAAGGGCCTGCCGAACATGGTCTTGGAGTTGCGTGGCCGACCGCTTCGGCGCAGGTCACGACGGGAGCCGCCCGTCACAGCGCAGAAGTGTATCCGCACTTCCAAAGGCCGTCTCCGCGAGGAGGCGTGTGAACCAAGGTGGTACCACGGCGTTTGAACGTCCGTCCTTGAAGCATCTGCTTCAAGGACTTTTTTGTTGTAAATGAACCGTAAAGGAGTTTCAATACTGTGAGTCAATCGATCATTCAGATCCAGCATCTGAGCAAGACCTTCGGCGGCGGCGCGGAGGCCGTCCACGCCCTGGAGGACATCAATCTGGACATCCGCCAGGGGGAGATCTTCGGCATCATCGGCCTCTCCGGCGCGGGCAAGTCCACCCTGGTGCGGTGCATGAACCTGCTGGAGCGCCCCACCTCCGGCACGGTGGTGGTGGACGGCCAGAACCTGAC
>NZ_CAJULS010000177.1 GCF_910587525.1 uncultured Oscillibacter sp.
TGGAGAACAATATTTTTAAGAGCGTGGCATTTGGCGGATTTGACAAGCAGGATGTCGTCAGCTATATAGAGAAGAGCGCGCGGGAGGCAGCGGAGGCCCAGGAAAAGCTCCAGCAGGAAAACGACGGCCTGCGCCGGGAATCTCAGGCGATGGAGGGACAGGTCTCGGAGCTCCAGAGGCAATTGGAGACCCTTGAGGCGGAGAATGCCCGCTTACAGGAGAAGCTGACCCGGGAGAGTGCCCGGCGGGAAGAGCTGGAGGCTCTGCAGCCGGAGGTGGAGCGGCTGAGCGCCCAAATGGAATCCCTGCGGGCCGATGCTGAGGCCTACGCCCGGTTTCGGGATCAGTTGGGGGCCATTGAGTGCGAGGCCCGCCGGCGCGCGGTGGACCTGGAAGAGGAGAGCCGGAAACGGACGGAGGCCGCAGAGGAGGCGTCCCGGCGGCGGACTGCGGCTCTGGAGGAGGAGACCGGCACCCGCCTGCGGCGGCTGGCGGACCAGTTTCAGGCCCAGTACCGGACGCTGATGGAGGGATTTGAAACCACTGCCGCCCATGTCAACAGCGAGTTGCGGAAAATTGAGGTGAACCTCACCCAGCTACCCCGGGCCATGGACCAGTCCGACACAGAGCTGAAGGAGCTGGAGGCGCTGCTGGAGCGCCAGGAAAAAGAGGAAAACAGGCATTGATCAGGCGTGCGGCGGACAGTGGTTCTGCCGTGCGCCTTTGCGCGCCTGCGGCGGTCAGAGCGAGATCGTGGCAGACAAAGGCGGGCCGGCTGCCGCTTCGGAATGAAGGAATGGCCTGTAAATATAGAACCGATCTCTTTGGAACGGCGGCATTATGGGGAATAAAATGGAAAACCGGGTCCAGAATAAGAGGGAAAGACTGGAGAAAAGCGCCGCTGCCGCCCAAAAAGAGGAATGGCAAAAAGCGCCGGAACTGGGAAAAATCTCTTGCGTTGTGGGAGTGGATATGGTATGATAAATACGCCTTTGTGAGGCAATGTCATTAAGTTAAGACCAGTTTTCAAATAATGGGGTATCAAAATGTTCTTAGATTTTAGATAAACAAGCAGAATCCAAAACATTTCTGCATCCCCCATTATTTGGTAAATTTCCTTAACTTAATGACATTGCTTTGTGAGGCCGTTCATATCCCTGGCGGACGGCCTGACGACGGCGTTAAAATCGTGTTGCAGGAGAGAAGGTGAAAACGGATGTCCCTGGAAGCAATCGAAAAGGTCACGCAGGTCGAGACCGAAAACCGGGAGCGCAAAGCGGCTGCAGAGGGCGAGGCCCAAAGGCTTGTCGCCGACGCGGAGCGGGAAGGGCTTGCACTTTTGCAGCAAGCGCGGACCGATGCGGCTGAGAGCGGAAAAGAGCTGCTGCGGCAGGCGGAGGCCAGATCCGCGGAGCGGGCCGCTGAGATTGATCGCGCCGCACAGGCTGCGGCCGCCGCCCTGCGGGAGACGGCCGGACAACACCTGGAGGAGGCCGCGGAGTTTATTGTCGGAAGGGTTGTGAAGCACTGATATGGCCATTGTAAAAATGAAGAAGCTCCGTGTGATAGCGATGGCCGGTCGGCGGGAAGAGCTGCTGGAGGGACTGCTGCGCCTGGGGTGCGTGGAGATCAGTGAGCCGGACGGAAAGGAGCAGGAGTGGTCCGCACTTATGCGGCGGGGTCAATCCCGGCTTCTCTCTGCTAAGGAGGATATCACCCAGGCGGGTACCGCCCTGGCGGCTCTGAAGAAGTATGCCCAGAGCAAGGACGGATTGTTTATTCAGCGCCGCCCTGTCTCTGAGGCGGAGTTCCTCGGCGGGAAGACCGTGGAGAAGGCCAGGGCCGTGAGCCGGGATATCGGCGAGCAGCTTCAGGCTCTGACCCGGCTTCAGAACGAGGAGAGCCGCCTGCTGGCAAGGCAGGCGTCCCTGCAGCCCTGGAGATCGCTGGATATGCCTCTGGAGCTGGAGGGCACGGCCAGCGTGCTGTTCCGGATGGGCGTGTGCCCCGGCGGAGCCGACACCGGCGCCATCAAAACCGAACTGGCGGCGGCGGCGGACGCGGCAGCTGAGCTCTACGAGCTCAGCGCAGACAAGCAGCAGAATTACTACTTGCTTGTCTGTCACCGGGCGGACGAGAGCGCTGTGATGGAGCTCCTGCGGCCCCACGCGTTCAGCGTGGTGTCTTTCCAGGGGCTGACCGGCACGGCGGCGGAGAACCTCCAGAACCTGGAGCGGCAGCTGGAGGAAAACCACGGAGCGCAGGCCCGGGCGGCGGAGGCCATCGCCGCGCTGGGCGGTGAAAAGGAGCTGCTCCAGCTCTACACGGACCGCCTGCGGGCCGAGGAGGCCCGGGAGGTCAATGCAGAGCGGATGCTGACCGACGGCACCATTCTCTTTTTCGAGGGCTGGGCCCCGGCGGAGCGGATGGGGGACGTGCAGTCCCTGCTGGAGAAACTCGGCTGCGCCTGGGAGGCCTCGGACCCCACTGAGGAAGAGATTCCGGAGGTTCCGGTGCAGCTGAAAAACAACTGGCTGACAAGGCCGCTGAACATGGTGACGGAGATGTACTCTCTCCCCGCCTACAACAACGTGGACCCCAACCCCCTCATGGCGCCGTTTTTCATTCTGTTCTACGGCATCATGATGGCGGACATGGGCTACGGGCTTTTGATGTTCCTGGCGGGTACGATTATTTCCCGGAAGTACCGGCCCAAGGGTACCATGGGCCACATGATGGGCCTGATGCAGCTGTGCGGCGTGTCCACCTTTATCATGGGCGCCATCACCGGCGGCTTCTTCGGGGACTTCCTCACCCAGGTGGTGAAGCTCACCACCGGCGGAGACTTCGCCCTTCCGGCCCTGTTTACGCCGCTGAACGACACGCTGATGATCCTGGTGGGCGCCATTGCGCTGGGCGGCGTGCATATCGTTACCGGTATGGCCGTCAGCTTCATCCGCAAGCTTAAAGCCGGAGCGGTACTGGATGCCATCTTTGAAGAGGCCACCTGGTGGATTGTCTTTGCCGGTATCGGTCTCATGGCTGCGGGTGTGACGAACATCGTGCTCTATGCGGGATTGGCCCTGGTTGTCGTCGGTCCTCTGGTTACTGGACAGGGCTTTGGCAAGATCATGGGCATCTTCGGATCCCTCTACAACCATGTGACGGGCTTTTTCGGAGATTTTCTCTCCTATGCCCGTCTTATGGCTCTGATGCTGGCGGGCAGCGTTATCGCTCAGGTATTCAATACATTGGGCGCCATCCCCAACAACATCATCATTTTCCTCATCATCTCCCTGGCCGGCAACGCGCTGAACTTCGCGCTGAACCTGCTGGGCTGCTACGTCCACGATCTGCGTCTCCAGTGCCTGGAGTATTTCGGCAAGTTCTACGAGGACGGCGGCAGGCCCTTCCGGCCCCTGGCCATGGAGACGAAATACGTGGACATCACAAAGTAATCAAAATTTAGGAGGAACACAACTATGGGTACGGATATCATTCAGGCAATTGAACAAAATGCGGCGGCACAGTCCTTCCTGGGGGCCTTCGGCGGTCTGGCGCTGGCCCTGCTGGGCGCTGGCCTTGCGGCGGTGCTGCCCGGTATCGGTTCCGCCAAGGGCACCGGCATTGCCGGCGAGGCGGGCACGGGACTTCTGTGCCAGGACCCCAGCAAGTTCGGTAAGGTCATGATTCTCCAGGTTATCCCCGGCA
>NZ_CAJULS010000178.1 GCF_910587525.1 uncultured Oscillibacter sp.
GTGTGCTCTTCCGATCTATTATTTTTGCAGGAGGAACCAGAATATGTCTCAGATCATGAAGGGCGACGCGTCCGGACGGGGCGCCGTAGCCGGCTACCGCGTCTCCATCCCTGCCAGACAGCATCCCTATACCGAGGAAGAGATCGCTGCCGTCGTGAACGTGATGCGCAATGTGGAGGGCCAGACTCAGGGCAGTTATCTGGCGCAGTTCCAGGAGGACTTTGCCGCCTTTACCGGCGCAGGGCACGCCTTCGCCGTGGACAACGCCACCAACGCGCTGAGCCTGGCGGCCACGCTGTGCGGCATCAGGCCCGGTGATGAGGTCATCATCCCCGCCTACACCTTCTGCGCCTCCGCCATCCCCTTCGGCAAGGCCGGCGCCAGGATCGTCTGGGGAGACATCCATCCGGATACCTGGACCATCGACCCGGAGGATATCCGCAGAAAGATCACCGGTAAGACCAGGGCCATCGTGTGCGTACATCTGCTGGGGATGCCCTGCGACATGCCCGCCATCATGGCTATTGCCAGGGAACACGGCCTGAAGGTGGTGGAGGACTGCGCCCAGGCGCTGGACGCCCGCATCAACGGACAGCATGTGGGCACCTTCGGGGACTACGGCTGCTTCAGCTTCCACGGGGCCAAGACCATGACCACTCTGGGCGAGGGCGGTATGCTGACGGTGCGGTCCGATGAGGACGCGGCCCTGGTCCCCGGCATCCGGCACAACGGCTGCTGCGGCTTTGACTTCCCCCGGGACCGGTACTGGTCTCCCGCCATGAGCAATGTGGATATGGACATCGAGGGCTTCTGGCCCAATAACTTCTGCATCGGCGAGGCCCAGTGCGCTCTGGGCAGCGTGGAGTTGCGCAGTCTCAGGGGCTACACCGACCGGATCATTGCCCAGAACGACAGGCTGCGCCAGCTGCTGGCCGATGTGCCGGAGATTTCTTTCAATAAGATTCCTGACGGCTACCGCCACGTCCGTCATCAGTATGTCCAGCACTTTGACGGCAGCGCTTTTGGCAAAAACCGGGACGACCTGCTGGATCTGCTAACGGAGAAGTACGGCATCCGCAGCATCGTGCAATATTACCCCCTCTACCGCTACCCCCTGTTCCAGAAGCTGGGCGCAGGCGAGTTTGACTGCCCCGTTCTGGAGCGCTGGTGGGACAACTCCTTCAGCGTGCCCATGTGGTGCGGCATGGAGGACGAGGTTCTGGAGATCATCTCCGGTTCCATTAAGTCCGCCATCGCGGATCTGAAGCGGTGACGGCCCGGATCAGCGGCGGCGTCCTTGTCCCCCTGTGTTCCCCCTGCGACGGGGAGGACCGCTTTCAGGTCCTGCCCTATCAGGAGGGGCTGCGGGCCTGTCTGGACGCTCCCATTGACGGCTTTTATGTCTGCGGCGGCACCGGCGAGGGGAGCAGGATGGGGACCGGGGAGCGGATGCAGGCCTGCGAGGCGGCAGTAGAGCTGGCCCGGCCTGCCGGGAAGAAGGTGCTGGTCCAGGTGGGGGCCGGGGACTCTGAGACGTCCCTGCTTCTGGCCCGCCGGGCGGCGGAGGCCGGGGCGGACGGCGTGTCCACCGTGCCCTTGCCGGGCCTGTCCTGGGAGGAGCAGCTGGCCTATTACGCCGAACTGCCGCAGGCTTCCGGACTGGAGACCGTGCTTTACTATACCCCCGGATGCACGGCCACGCTGGAGCAGATGAAGCAGGCGCTGGCCCTGCCGGGCATCACGGGGATCAAATCCTCCACCAATGACTTTTTCTTCACCATGCAGCTGCTGGACGCCAAGCCGGAGGGCGTGGTCCTATTCAACGGCAAGGATGAGTATCTGGCTCCCGCCGTTCTGCAGGGGGCGGAGGGCGGCATCGGCATGTGGGCGGCGGCTTTCCCCGGTGCCTACGCCTCTATCTACCGCCATGCGGCGGCGGGGGAGCTGACGGAGGCCTTCGCGCTGCAGACGGTTCTGAACAGGCTGTGCTGTGTGGTGTTCCGCTATGGCTTGCTGCCCGCCTTCTCGGCCATTCTGGAGCATCAGGGGCGCTGGAGCCGGGTGTTCCGGCAGTCTGCGGGGGAATTTGACGAAGCGTTTCGGACTGCTTTTCTCAGGGATGCCCTCCCATTGATCCAGCGGCTGGAAGCCGCCCGGAAAGGAGACGCGCAATGAATGACAACAAAAAAGGCGGGCTGAATGTGTTCCCCATCACTCTGGGCACCATGACCTACGGCAACCCGGTGGCCTTTGACGAGGCCGTGGAACTGACCCGCTATGCCCTGTCCAGAGGGATCGACCTCATTGATACCGCCAACATGTACGAGGGCTATGACCGCACGCCGGGAAGCGCCGGCGGCGCGGCGGAACGGATCATCGGCCGGGCTGTGGCCGGGATGGACCGGAGCAGGGTGAAGATCGCCACCAAGCTGGGGATGAAGGTAGGCGACTCGCCGGTGGACGCCGGGACTTCCGCCGCCGCCATCCATACCCAGCTCTCCCGCAGTCTGGAACGGCTGGATACAGAATATGTGGACATATATTATCTCCACTGCTTTGACGGGAATACTCCATACGAGGAGATGCTGGAGGCCCTGACGGAGGAGCTGGAGAAGGGGCGTATCCGCTGCTACGGCGTGAGCAACTACTCCGCCGCCCAGCTGTCCGGCCTGCTGCAGGCGGCGGACCGGACGGGGATGCCTCGCCCGGCGGTCTGCCAGCCGCCCCTGAGCCTCCTCAAACAGGACGCGCTGGCCGGGCTTCTGCCCCTGTGCCGGCAGGAAGGCGTGGCGGTCATCCCCTACCAGATCTACCAGGGGGGACTGCTCACCGGCAAGTACCGCCGGGATGCTTCCGCGCCCGCCGGTTCCCGGGGACAGGAGATGCCCGGGTGGCTGATGGCCCGGGACGATGCCCTCTTTGACCGTCTGGAGGCTGTGGAGGCCGCCGCCGCAGAGCGGGGGATGACCATGGCCCAGTATGCCCTGCGGTGGGTGCTGGAACAGCCTGCGGTGGTTTCGGCCATCGTGGGCGTCAAGAGCCGGGAGCAGATCGACGGCGCTGTTGGGGCCCTTTAAGAGCCTGTTTACTATCTCAACGTGTGCGGATTGGCGAGTGGATTTTTTGTCCAGCGAGGCAAAAAGCCGCAGCAATCCTGACGGATTGTAAGGTTTTTTAACGAAGTCTGGGCGGAAAATCCGCCGTCAAGACGTGCGCAGGGAGATATTAAACAGGCTCTAAGGGGAAAAGAACGGAGAGACGGGCCGTCGGGGCCCGCCTTGGAAAGGGACGGTCAGATGTCACAGTTGAATCGGGGAAGCAGTCCCGTTGTTGACTTTTTAGAGCTGGTGTTTGACCTGGCGGTCATCAATCTGCTGTTTATATTGTGCTGTCTGCCGGTGGTCACCGGCGGAGCCGCGCTGGCGGGGCTGTGCTATGCGGCGGAAAAACTGCGCCGCCAGGAGGGCAGGCCGGCGGCCAACTTTTTCAAGGGCTTCCGCCGGAATATCCGGCAGGCGACGATCGCCTGGATCGCCGCCCTCCTGCTGCTGGCGGGGCTGTTCATCGATCTGTATCTGCTGGTCCAGAGAGGGGCGGGGGGATTGTACTATCTGCTGCTGGGACTGGCCGGGCTGCCTGTCTTCTCCGGATTTACCGGGGG
>NZ_CAJULS010000179.1 GCF_910587525.1 uncultured Oscillibacter sp.
ACCGCAGTCAATGTAATGTAGTGGCCTGGTGAAACCACCCTTTATACATTACATCTCATGCGCTGCTGGACAGGGTGTACCCGGTGAGATAGCCCATCTTGGGGTCCGCGCCGTGGCTCAGGGGGTTCACCCGCCGCCCGTTCTCCACCACCTCGAAATGGAGATGCGGACCGGTGGAGTTCCCGGTGGAACCGGTGATGCCGATGACATCCCCCTGGTTCACATACTGACCCACGCTGACCTTCCGGCTGCTCATATGAGCATAGAGCGTGGTGTTTCCGCTGCCGTGGGAGATGACTACATACTCACCGTAGGAGGAACTGCGCTGGGAGACAATCACCGTCCCAGCCTTGGCGGCGTATATGGAGCTGGTATAGCCCACCCGGCCAATATCCGTACCCTGGTGATTGGTTGAGCCAATGCCGCCGGGAGAGGCCCGTCCGCCTACGGTGGACGTGATATACCGGCTGTTTACCGGCCAAATGTAGCCGCCGGGATTGGACTGACCGGACATTCCCTGGGCAGCCAGCTGGGCCTGGAGCTCCCGGTTCAGCCGCTCAATCTCCTTTTGAATCGCCTCCTGCTCCGCCTCCATCTCATCCAGTGTGGCCTCCGTCTCGCTCTCCGCCGACGCGATCTGCTGGATGACCTTGTTTGCCTCAGCCCGCTGGGTGTCCAACTCTTTTTTCTTCTCCACCAGCTCCGCTTTGGCCGCCTCGGACTCCGCCCGGCTGCCCTCCAGAGAGATTCTGGCCTCCTCAATCCGGACCTGCATGGCCTTCAAATCGTCAATGACCCGCTGGTCCGCCTCCATGATCTCATTGATGAAATCCATGCGGGAGAGCAGGTCTGTAAAGCTGTCCGCCTTGAAGAGCACCGACCAGTAGGAGATGGTGCCCTGCTCCTCCATGGCCCGCACCCGGCGGCAGAAAAGGGCGTACTGCTCCGCCTCCTCCGCCTCGGCCTGACGGAGCTCCCCCTCCTTCTGAGCAATGAGCCGGTCATACTGGGCAATCTGCTCCTCCACGTTCGAAATCTGGGAGGAGGTATTGGCAATCTGCTGGTCCAGAATGTTTTTTCGCTCAATGGCGGTACTCTTGTCGTTGGCCAGAGTCTTTAACTGCGCTTCCAGCTCCTTGCGCTGGTCCTTCAAATCTGCGGCGTCGCCTTTCAGCGCGTCGATGTCCGCCTGGGTCACCACAGCGATGGCCGGGGAGAAATCCGCCGCCAGACACAGCACCGCCAGACACAGGCACAGCAGTCCCCTGCAGAGTCGTTTGTATCTTGCCCGTCTCAACGCCGTCACCTCACACTTGTAAGAACTTCCGGATGGCGGAGAGGCTGCCTCCCACGCCAATCAGAATCCCCGCCCCCGCGAAAATCACCGCCACAGCGGGCCACAGCTGCTGGAAGGGGACGACCTTGATGAGCTGGAGCGTATCGCTGGTGTCCACGCCCTGGGCCACCGCCTCATAGAGCCCCCACTGAAGGAAAAAGGAGAGCGTGGCGCTCAAAAAGCCCAGCAGCAGTCCCTCATACACAAAGGGCCAGCGGATAAAGCCGTTGGTGGCTCCCACCATGCGCATGATGGCGATCTCCTCCCGCCGGTCAAAGGTGGTGAGCTTGATGGTATTTGAGATGATGAACACCGACACGATGAAGAGGATGGCAATCAGGGCGGCGCACACCACAGAGGCAATGTTCCGGATGGCAATGAAGCCGGAGGCGATCTCCTCGTAAGCGCTGACATCGGCGATGCCGGGCACCTGCCGCAGCTGGGCCACGGTCTGGCTCTGCTGCTCCAGGCTCTCGATCTTGACCACATAGCGGTCCCGCAGAATCTCCGGGTCCAGATTCTGGAACAATGGGTCGTCGGCATACTTCTCCGCAAAGCTGTCCATGGCCTGAGCCTTACTGACATAGGTGGTGGTGAGAACATTGGGCAGCGCCTCCAGCTCCCGCTGCACCCCCAGGGCCTCATTCCTGCTGTAGGACTCGTCCACAAAGGCCAGAATCTCGTTCTCCTGCTCCAGTCCTGCCAAGAGCTCGTTGGCGTTCACCGCCACCAGGGTGAAAGTGCCCATGATGAGGAGGCACGCCACGGTGATGCCGATGGAGGCGAAGGACATGAAGCCGTGGCTGAACATATTGGACACGCCCTCATGCAGAAAATATCCCAAGTTGTGTTTACCCATGTATGTGTCCTCCCACGTAGCCGCCCACGCCGTCGTTGATCACGTGGCCGCTGTCGATGGTAATCACCCGCTTGCCGAAGCGGTCCACCAGATCCTTCTCGTGGGTCACCACCACCACGGTGGTGCCCAGCTGGTTGATCTTCACCAAAAGGTCCATCAGCTCCAACGACCGCTCCGGGTCCAGGTTGCCGGTGGGCTCGTCGGCGATGATAGTCTCCGGGTTGTTCACCAGGGCCCGGGCAATGGCCACCCGCTGCTGCTCGCCGCCGGAGAGCTCCGTGGGATAACTGTCCGCCTTCCGCTCCAGGTCCACCAGTTCCAGCACATAGTTGATCCGGCTTTTGATCTCCCGGGGTCTGGCACCTACGGCCCGCATGACAAACTCCAGGTTTTCATAAACTGTCTTTTTCTCAATAAGGCGAAAATCCTGGAAAATGACCCCCAGAGTCCGGCGCATCAAAGGAATCTGCCTGCCGGAGATCTTGGTGATGGAGAAGCCGTTGATCATAATCCGGCCCGCGGTGGGGACCACCTCCCCGGTGAGCAGCTTGATGATGGTGGACTTGCCAGAGCCGGAAGGCCCTACCAGAAAGACAAACTCCCCATCCTCAATGGTCAGGGTGATCCCGCGGATGGCCCTGGTTCCGTTGTCGTATTCCATCTCTACATTTTTCAGGCGGATCATACAGGCACCTCGCTCCGTATTAGTCGGCGCACCGGCCTCAAAGGCCAGTCGACATAATTCCCAAATAAAACACATTATATATGGTTTTCTGCCGCAATGCAACCAAAGTTTGCAATTCCGACTGGGGAAAATTCTGCCAGCTCTCCGATGGTTTTGTACTATCACAGTAGTATGCCTGTTCAGCCTATCACATCTTATCACGGCTGTCAAGGCCGGACTGTCGAAAAAAGGCGGCGGACCCAGGTCCGCCGCCTCCGAATATATGGTTCAGGAGTCAATACCCCGGGAGGTCAGGTATTTCTTGACCATCAGCGCCACTTTAAAGGTAATGGCGTCGTCGAACTCCCGCAGGTCCAATCCGGTGAGCTTCTTGATCTTCTCCAGCCGGTAGACCAGGGTGTTGCGGTGGACGAAGAGCTTCCGGGCGGTCTCGGAGACGTTGAGGTTGTTCTCGAAGAACTTGTGGATGGTGAAGAGGGTCTCCTGGTCCAGGGAGTCGATGGGGTTCTTCTTGAAGACCTCCACCAAAAACATCTCACACAGGGTGGTGGGGAGCTGGTAGATCAGCCGCCCGATGCCCAGGTTCTCGTAGTTGATGATGTACTTCTCCGTGTCGAAGACCTTGCCCACCTCAATGGCGATCTGGGCCTCCTTGTAGCTCTTGGCCAGGTCCCGCAGGTGGATGGCAATGGTGCCGATCCCCACCACCACGGTGCTCTCCCCGCCGGAGCGCAGCGCCTCCTCCAGGGTGACGGCGATCCGGTTCAGCTCCTTGATG
>NZ_CAJULS010000180.1 GCF_910587525.1 uncultured Oscillibacter sp.
CCTTCTCCTGGGCCACCAGGTTCATCATCCGCATCACCTGCTCCAAAACCGGCAGCACGTCCACCACCTCCGGCTTGCCCACGGCGCCGCTATCCAGCCGCGTCAGGCGCAGGAGGTCCTCCGTAATCCGGGCCAGCCGCTCCGCCTCCTGGCCGATGTCGGAGACAAACTCCCGGGTAATGGCCGGGTCGATGTTCTCCGTCTGCAAAATAGAGTCTGTCAGCAGCCGGATGGCCGCCAGTGGCGTTTTCAGCTCATGGGAGGCGTCGGAGACGAACCGCCGCCGGGCGCTCTCCGTAGTCTGAAGGCGGTCCGTCAAACTGTTGAACTCCTGGGCGATCTGGGCGATCTCGTCCTTTCCCCGAATGTCCGCCCGGTGGCTGTATGCCCCCGCCCGCACCTGGCGAATGGCGGTCAGAAGGCGTCCAATCTTCTGGGTCAGCGCCCGGGAGAGGACCATGCTCAGCGCCAGCACCACCACGGCGATCACACCGGATAACCGCAGGAGATTTCCCTGGAGCCCCGCCAGCAGGGCGGCCTGCTCCGTGTCGTACTCGTAAGCATACACCGCGCCGATGATCTGGTTGCGGTACAGCACCGGCGATGACGCCCGGCTGCGAAAGGCCCCTCTGCCGTACGTGCAGGTGAACGCGTCATTCCCCAGCAGAGCCTGGACGATTTCCGTATACAGTCCGTACTCCCCGATGGCACCGCCGGTCTCCCGGGTGTCGTAGAGAATCCGGCCCGTGCTGTTGGTCACCAGCACCCGGGACAGGCTGGATTCCTCCACCACCGCCATGGCGGCCGCCACATTCTCCTCTGTCAGCTGGTCCAGGCCGGAGAGGGAGTACACAATGACAGATACGCTGCTTTGCAGCGTGGTCTCTTTGGAGCGGAACACCAGATCCTCCGACACCATCAGAGGGTAGGTGTTCAGCAGCAGCAGCACCCCCGCGATGACGGCAATATAGCTCAGGCCGAACCGGAACTGGATGCTGCTCCAGATCGAAGGCTTATTCCTTGAAATAGTACCCCACCCCCCACTTCGTGCAGATGTGCTCCGGCTCCGCCGGATTTTTCTCCAGCTTCTCCCGCAGGCGGCGGATATGAACGTCTACCGTGCGGTAGTCCCCGGCGTAGGAGTACCCCCACACCACGTTCATCAGATTCTCCCGGCTGTAAACCCGCCGGGGATTGCGCATCAAAAGCGCGATGAGATCGTACTCCTTGGCGGTCAGCTCCACGCTCTCCCCGGCCCGCATGGCTGTCCGCTCCTCGGTATTCAGCACCAGCTCCCCCGCCGTCAGCAGCGTCCCCCGGCTGCGCTGAACGCCGGCGGCCCGCCGCAAAAGAGCCCGCACCCGGGCCTTCAGCTCCAGCACGTTGAAGGGCTTGGTCAGATAATCGTCCGCCCCGCACTCAAACCCCATCAGCTTGTCTGAATCCTCGCTCTTGGCGGTGAGCATAATAACGGGCACGTTGGAAAACTCCCGGATACGCATACAGGCCTCCAGCCCGTCCACCTCCGGCATCATCACATCCAAAATGATCAGGTCGAACTTTCCCTCCCGGGCCAGCTCCACGGCGGCGGCACCGTCATAGGCGCACTCCACCTCGTAGCCCTCGTTCTCCAGATTGAATTTCATGCCTTTGACCAGCAGCTTCTCGTCATCCACAACCAAAATTTTCATAGCAGCTCCTAAATTAAAGAGAATCAATTTCCGTCAACCGCCCACCGTGATCCGGCCCTCCAGCTCCGCCAGCTTTGCCTCGCCAATGCCGGAGACCCTCTTCAGGTCCTCCGCCGTCTCAAACGGACCGTACTCCGCCCGGTACTCCACAATCCGCTCCGCCAGCACCGTGCCGATGCCCGGCAGGCCCGCCAGCTCCTCTGCCGTGGCGCTGTTGATATCCAGGGGCGACACATCCGGCATAAAGGACTCCTGGGAAACGGCGGTCTCTGTCTCCACAACCACCGGCGACGCCTCCAGGGCCGCCCGGTCCCGGAAAAACAGCACCAGCAAAAACGCCAGGAACAGCGCCGTCAGTCCCAGCAAAATTTTTTCGCATTTTACAGCATTTCCTCTCTCGTCCACTGTTGAACTCCCGTGCTTTTTTTGTTATACTGGTTCTGTCGAATTCCGCCGGCTTTCGCCGGTTTCTTTTGCCTGATAAAAATTGTACCACAAATTCCGGGAGAATGATATGAAAATCCATCGTTTTTTATCGGTTTTTTTGCTGGCCGCGCTGGTCATGACCCTGTGGGCCTCTCCCCGGGCCGCCGCCCTGGCGGAACCGGACATCCAATGTAAGGCGGCGCTGCTGGTGGACGCCCACACCGGCGCCGTCGTCTACGCCAAAAACGAACACCAGGAGCTCTATCCCGCCAGCCTGACCAAGATCATGACCTGCCTTTTGACCCTGGAGGCCATTGACAAAGGAAAGCTGAGCATGAACCAGGCCGTCACCGCCACCGCCACCGCCCTGGAGGGACTGCCCAGCGACGGCAGCACGGCGGGCATTCAGGCCGGCGAGGTCATGACGGTGGAACACCTGCTGTACTGCATGATGGTGGTCTCCGCCAACGAGGCCAGCCAGATCCTGGCGGAGACCATCTCCGGCTCCGTGGCCGCCTTTGTGGGGGAGATGAATGCCAAGGCTGAGGCCCTGGGCTGCAAAAACACCCACTTCGTCAACCCCCACGGCATCCACGATTCCCAGCACTACACCTCCGCCTGGGACATGTACCTCATTGCCAGGGAGGCCATGAAGCACGAGCAGCTGATGACCATCTGCGACACGCCCACTGTCGTCATTCCCGCCACCAATACCAGCCCTGCCCGCACCCTGCGCACCACCAACTATCTGATCGGCAGCTGGTACACCCGTGGCTACCTCAACGGGGATGCCCACGGCATCAAGACCGGCTCCACCTCCCAGGCGGGGCACTGTCTGGTGTCCACCGCCACCCGGGGCACCCGGAGCTTTACCAGTGTGGTGCTGGGAGGCGACCGGGCGGAGCTGGAGAACAACGAGATCCGGACATACAGCTTTTACGACACCAACCAGCTCTTCAACTGGGCCTTTGACAACTTTACCTACCAGACCCTTTTGCGGGAAGACGACATGGTACTGGATGTAGCGGTGTCCCTGTCCGAAGCGGACCATGTGGTTGTCCATCCCCGGAATGATGTAGAGGTACTGCTGCCCAATGATATCTCCCCGGAGACGATGGAGCGCGAGGTCACGCTGAAGGCTGACCCGGTGGAGGCCCCCGTCACCGCCGGCGACGTGTTGGGAACCATGGTCCTCAGCTACAACGGCGAGGAGTACGCCTCCGTAGACCTGCTGGCGCTGAACGGCGTGGAGGCCTCCCGCTCCCAGATCTTCCTGCGGGACCTGAAACTCTTCTTTGGCAAGACCCCGGTGAAGATTGCCGTCGCCGCGCTGGCGGTACTGGTGGTTCTGCTGGCTGCCTGGAAGCTGATCTTCAGCCGCCGGCGCTACCGTTACGGCCGCAGTGTAGGCCGGGGCCGCCGGAACGGGTACCGGGGCCGCAGGCGCTGAAAAGTCAAAACCTCCGGCTAAGCCGGAGGCTTGAATAAGCCCTAGAAGGGCATGAT
>NZ_CAJULS010000181.1 GCF_910587525.1 uncultured Oscillibacter sp.
GTCAAGTCAAATCCGTAGACTCTTATATAGTTAGAGACTTTGATTTACGAAAAAAATACTACTTAAAGGTCAAATCAGTTTTCATGTTCTTGCTCCCTCCCTCGAAGTGTAGGCCGGACTTACATAACCGCCCGTTTCGGCTCCTGGCGGGGCAGGCTGGCGGCGGTAGTGAAGATACCGCGCTCCATGTCCTCGGCCCGTAAAGCGGCCCTCTTTGCGTCCATGACGGGCTTGCGCTTGATGCTATACCGCCGGTCATACTCCTGTTGCTTGCCGCTGGCCTTGCGGCGAAGATACGCCTGATGCAGCTTGTCCCGCCGTTCCTCCCGCCTGCGAAACGCCTCCTGTTCCTCCGGGGTCAATTCTGCTTCCCGGAAAGAGGGGGGTATGTATCTGCCCACAAAATTGAAGTAGATTTCAACCGTCTGTGTGGTGTCCTGGCATCCTTTGCGGTCGCGCTCATGGACAAGGATTTTATCGACAAATTCATTGAGCATGGTGTTCGTCATGGTGTCGAAGCCCTGGTATTTGTCAATCAGAGCGATAAACTTTGCGAGGTAGTGAAATAGCTTTGCGGACTGTAATACAGATTCCTTGCTTATTATTGAATTTGCCTCTTTTATGTAATCTTATCACAGAAGAACACTGGCATTGATGGTATCATAAATGAAAACTTCCGGGAGGTCATGATATGGAAATCAAAACAAAAGTGAAACGGTGTGCTTTCATTCGTACAGACGTTTGTGTTGCCTGCGGCTGCTGCATGAAGGTATGTCCCTTAAGCGCCATACAGATTTGGAATGGGATTTGGGCCAAAGTCGATAGAACAAAGTGCGTGGGCTGCGGCAAATGCGCCAGGGAGTGTCCAGCCTCAATTATTGAAATTCAGGAGGTGACCGTATGAAAAGGCGTTGGTATGACTACCTGTGGATCGTGGAGCTGACCTACATGGCCCTGGGCCTTTTTAATATCCTGTTCGCCTGGTTGGGTATGCTGTTCTTCTGTATTCCGCTGATGATTTCCCTCGTCTGGGGCACCAAGGGCTACTGCAACCGGTATTGCGGCCGGGGACAGCTGTTCGGTCTGTTGGGCGGACGCTTTGGCCTGTCCCGGAAAAAGGACGTTCCGAAGTGGTTGAGGAGCAAATGGTTCCGCTATGGATTTTTGATTTTCTTCTTCATCATGTTCTTTCAGATGCTGTGGAATACTTATTTGGTCTTTGCCGGCGTACAGAATCTCAGGCAGGCGGTGACTCTGCTGTGGACGTTCAAGCTGCCCTGGCACTGGGCTTATCATGGAACCCTCTTTTCCCCCGGCATCGCCCAGTTCGCTTTCGGGTTTTATAGTGTTATGCTGACCTCCACCGTCCTCGGCCTGCTCACCATGGTCCTGTTCAAGCCCCGCAGCTGGTGCGTCTACTGCCCTATGGGCACTATGACCCAGCTGATCTGCAAGGCCAAACACCGAAAAGATGACATTGTCACAGGGCAAAAAAATTGAGTTAAAACAGATTTGCTAGACAAAAGAAAGGAGAAGCAGCTATGGGACTTTTCAACTTTTTTAAGGGGCCTGATATTGACCGGGGGACAAAAGACTTTCAGGAAACGCCCGGTGCGGTGCTGCTGGATGTTCGTACTGCCCAAGAGTACCGGGAGGGCCACATCTCCGGCGGCAAAAATGTTCCGCTTCAGGAACTGGATCGTGTGACTGCTATGGCGCCCAAGAAAGATACCCCGCTGTTCGTCTATTGCCACAGCGGCGCCAGGAGCAGCCAAGCGGTAAGGCTGCTGGCCCGGATGGGCTATACCAATATCAAAAATATCGGCGGCATTGCCGCCTACACAGGAAAGGTGGAACGCTGAAATGAAAGTTGTGATCATCGGCGGCGTGGCGGGAGGGGCCACAGCAGCGGCCCGGCTTCGGCGGTTGAACGAGACGGCGGAGATCGTGGTCTTTGAGCGGTCAGGGTATATCTCCTACGCCAACTGCGGCCTGCCCTACTACATCGGTGGGGTGATCGAGGAGCCCGAGGCCCTGACCCTCCAGACGCCAGAGAGCTTCTTTGCCCGCTTCCGGGTGGATATGCGGGTGCGACACGAGGTCGCCGCCATTCATCCGGATAAAAAGGCCGTCTCCGTGAAAGCTCTGGAGACAGGCGAGGAATTTGAGGAGCATTATGACAAGCTGATCCTCTCTCCTGGAGCCAGTCCCACCCAGCCCCGGCTCCCCGGCGTGGGAATCGGGAAGGTCTTTACACTGCGCACAGTGGAGGATACCTTCCGTATCAAGGACTATATCAATGCTCATCACCCAAAATCCGCCGTGCTGGCGGGCGGGGGCTTCATCAGCCTGGAACTGGCGGAGAATCTGCGGGAGCTGGAAATAGAGGTCACCATCGTCCAGCGTCCAAAGCAGCTGATGAACCCCTTTGACCCGGATATGGCCGCCTTCATCCACGGCGAGGTACGGCGGCACGGCATCCGGCTGGCCCTTGGGCATACGGTGGAAGGGTTCGCGGAGCGGGACGGCGGCGTGGACGTACAGCTGAAGGACACAGACCCTCTCCACGCCGATATGGTGGTGCTGGCCATCGGTGTCACCCCGGACACCGTTCTTGCAAAAGAGGCCGGTCTGGAACTGGGCCTCAAGGGCAGCATCGTGGTCAATGACCGGATGGAGACCTCTGTCCCAGACATCTACGCTGTAGGGGATGCGGTCCAGGTGAAGCATTATGTTACCGGGCAGGACGCGGTGATCTCCCTGGCCGGCCCCGCCAACAAGCAGGGACGTATCGCGGCAGACAACATCTGCGGAGGGGACAGCCGCTATCTTGGAAGTCAGGGCAGTTCGGTCATCAAGGTCTTTGACCTGACGGCGGCCTCCACCGGCGTCAACGAGACGAACGCCAAAAAGGCCGGCCTGGACGTGGACACGGTGATTCTGTCCCCCATGAGCCACGCGGGCTACTATCCCGGCGGAAAGCTGATGACCATGAAGGTGGTCTTTGAAAAGGGAACCTATCGTCTGCTGGGCGCTCAAATCGTGGGGTATGATGGGGTGGATAAACGGATTGATGTGCTGGCTACCGCCATCCATGCCGGATTGACAGCCATCCAGCTGAAGGACCTGGACCTGGCCTACGCGCCGCCCTACTCCTCCGCCAAAGACCCGGTGAATATGGCGGGCTTCATGGTGGAAAACCTGGCCAGCGGAGTTGTGAAGCAGTTCCATATTGAGGATGTGAACGCCCTGCCCCACGATGGCAGCGTGACCCTGCTGGATGTCCGGACACCCCAAGAGTACGCGGGCGGTCACATCAAGGGGTTCCGAAACATTCCTGTGGACGAACTGCGGGAACGGCTGGACGAAATCGGGAACGGTAAGCCGGTGTATGTTATCTGCCAGAGCGGCCTGCGCAGCTATATCGCCTGCCGTGTCCTGGCCGGGTATGGCTATGAGACATATAACTTCGCCGGAGGTTTTCGGTTCTATGATGCGGTAAAAAACGACCGCCGCCTGATTGAACAGTCCACAGCCTGTGGCATGGACCAGTAGATAGAAACACCTCTCCTCAATC
>NZ_CAJULS010000182.1 GCF_910587525.1 uncultured Oscillibacter sp.
TCAGGTCGATGGCCAGCTTCAGGCCGTTCAGGTCGGTCTCGTCCCGCATGTCGGAGATCTCCTTGATCTTCCCGGCCTTTACCAGCTCGGCCACCTTGTCCAAAATGGCCTCCACGGTGGTGGAGTAGGGGATCTCGTAGATCTCCAGCACGTTGTCCTCCTTGACGTGCCGCCACTTGGCCCGCAGCTTGAGGGGCCCCCGGCCCGTGCGGTAGATCTCCCCCAGGGCCGCCCCGTCATAGAGCAGCTGTCCGCCGGTGGAGAAGTCCGGGGCTTTCAGGACCTCCAGCAGGTCCACGCCAGGGTCCTTGAGGTAGGCAATGGCGGCGTCGCACACCTCCCCCAGGTTGAACCCGCACAGCTGGCTGGCCATGCCCACGGCGATGCCCTGGTTGGCGGAGACCAGGATGTTGGGGAAGGTGGTGGGCAGCAGGGCGGGCTCCTTCATGGAGTTGTCGTAGTTGTCCACAAAGTCCACCGCGTCCTGGTCCAGGTCCCGGAAGAGCTCCTGGCAGATGGGGGAGAGCTTGGCCTCGGTGTACCGGCTGGCGGCCCAGGCCATGTCCCGGGAGTAGACCTTGCCGAAGTTGCCCTTGCTGTCCACGAAGGGGTGGAGCAGGGCCCCGTACCCCTTGGAGAGGCGGACCATGGTGTCGTAGATGGGGCCGTCGCCGTGGGGGTTGAGGCGCATGGTCTGGCCCACGATGTTGGCGGACTTGGTCCTGGCGCCGGTTAAAAGGCCCATCTTGTACATGGTGTACAGGAGCTTGCGGTGGGAGGGCTTGAAGCCGTCGATCTCCGGGATGGCCCGGGAGACGATGACGCTCATGGCGTAGGGCATGTAGTTGGTCTCCAGGGTGTCGGTGATGGACTGCTCCACCACGGCGGCGTGGAGGCCCAGGACGTTGGGGTTTGTGACCTTGGGCTTGTTTTCGTTTGGCGTTTTCTTCTTCGGCATATGATTCTGATTCCTTTACTTGTTCACTTCGGGGTTGTCTGTGCGGCCCAGGAGGTAGTCTACGGAGCAGCCTAAATAATCCGCGATCAGTTCGAGATTCTGGGAGGCAATTTTTGAGGAGGGTTTTTCTCTCCATTTGCTGAACAGACTTTCAGAAATACCGGTTTCTTTTGCCAGCTTATACCCGGTAATCTTTCTCTCTTCTATAATTTTCAAAATTCTTTCCGAATGTTTCATAAAGGCATCCCCCATTTTATTTTAATAGGATGCGAGAAAAAATTCAAGTACAGTGTTGACTACATGAATTTTTTCTTGTATACTATACTCACCAACGTATTGGGAGGAACGGTTATGAACGAAACCTATGAATGGCTGTACGACCACTACGCCCTGCCCCTGATGCAGGTGAGAGACGGCGCGGATCAAATCAAACAGGCCATTCTCTCCCACAGTGATTCCGGCGACCGGGTGTTTTTGGGGGACCAGCTGGACAGCCTCTGTATGCTGTGGGAACCGATGCCTTCGCCCTCGGCCTGCAGCTGGGCCTGCGCCTGATGGCGGGCCAGAGGACGGACGGGCCGGAGGGCCCATAGGCCGGGCTCCTCCCCGCTATGAGCCTTTGCCCAAAATCCATTTCAAGGGGTTGTTTTGGATATATTGGCGGGTGATCTGCAGGTCTTCGTCATTTCGGATGATGTGGTCATAATAATGATCCTGCCAAATGGATTCACCCAGTTCCCTTGCAGTTAACGCCTTGACTGCATGGATGATCTTGGGAACGGATGTGGGGCCTGCACCCCCTGTGGAAGTCTCTGCTCCTCTTTCAGCCTTTACCACTTTGCAGAGGATGTTTTTACCCCGGGCTTTTGTGTTGAAGGTTATAAAGTAACAGCCCGGCCGGGAGTAATCATATCCTTTCAGCCGCTCCGGACGGTGTACTCGTTTGTTCCTATCCGGCATCTTTTATGAGATGTCCGCCATCTCCAGATACTTGTACCCGTTCTCCGCAATGTGGTCCTTCCGCCCCTGGAGGTTGTCCCCCAGCAGCAGGTCAAACACCGCCGCCGTCCGCTCCACGTCCTCCGGCATCACCCGGATCAGCCGCCGGGTCTCCGGGTTCATGGTGGTCAGCCACATCATGTCCGGGTCGTTCTCGCCCAGGCCCTTGGAGCGGTCGATCTTGTACTTCTTTCCCTCCAGGTCCTTTACAATGTCGTTCTTCTCCTTGTCGGAGTAGGCAAACCAGGTCTTCTCCCCGCAGTTGATCTCAAAGAGGGGCGTCTCCGCGATATACACGTACCCCTCCCGGATCAGCGTGGGCGTCAGGCGGTAGAGCATGGTCAGCACCAGCGTGCGGATCTGGAAGCCGTCCACGTCGCCGTCGGTGCAGATCACCACCTTGCTCCAGCGGAGGTTATTGAGGTCGAAGGAGGACACGTCCTTCACGTGCCTGTTCTGCACCTCTACGCCGCACCCCAGGACCTTGATGAGGTCCGTGATGATCTCGCTTTTGAAGATGCGGGCGTAGTCCGCCTTGAGGCAGTTCAGGATTTTGCCCCGGATGGGCATGATGCCCTGGTACTCCGAGTCCCGGGCCTGCTTCACGCTGCCAAGGGCGCTGTCGCCCTCCACGATATAGATCTCCCGGCGCTCCACGTCCTTGGTGCGGCAGTCCACAAACTTCTGTACCCGGTTGGCGATGTCGATGGAACCGGAGAGCTTCTTCTTGATGTTCAGCCGGGCCTCCTCGGCCTTCTCCCGGCTGCGCTTGTTCAAAAGCACCTGCCCCGCGATCTTCTCCGCGTCAAAGGGGTTTTCGATGAAGTAGATCTCCAGGTTCGACCGCAGGAACTCCGTCATGGCCTCCTGGACGAACTTGTTGGTGATAGCCTTTTTCGTCTGGTTCTCGTAGCTGGTCTGGGTGGAGAAGTTGTTGGAGACCAGCACCAGGCAGTCCTCCACGTCCGCCCAGGTGATCCTGCTCTCGTTCTTCTGGTACTTCCCCTGGTCCCGCAGGTACTTGTCCACGGCGGAGACGAAGGCGGATTTGCTGGCCTTCTCCGGACTGCCGCCGTGCTCCAGCCAGCTGGAGTTGTGGTAGTGCTCCACCACGTTGACCTTATTGGAAAAGCAGCAGGCTGCGCTGAGCTTCACCTTATACTCCGGCTTGTCCGCCCGGTCCCGGCCCCGCTTCTCCGCCTGCCAGAAGACGGGGGCCGTCAGGGCCACCTCCCCCGCCAGCTCCGCCACATAGTCGGAGATGCCGTTTTCATACAGGAACTCTGTCTCGTCAAAGCCCTCCGCCGTCTCATTGCGGAAGAGGAAGCGGACGCCGGCGTTCACCACCGCCTGGCGCTTCATCACATCGGCGAAGTACTCCGCCGGAATGGCGATGTCCGTAAACACGTCCAGGTCGGGGAGCCAGCGGGTGCGGGTGCCGGTCTTTCTGCTCTGATTTTTGGACAGGGGCTTTTTCCCCAGCTCCCCCACGATCTCGCCCCGCTCAAAGTGGAGGCTGTACTCAAAGCCGTCCCGCCAGACGGTAACGTCCATGTATTTCGAGGCGTACTGGGTGGCGCAGGAGCCCAGGCCGTTGAGCCCCAGGGAGAACTCGT
>NZ_CAJULS010000183.1 GCF_910587525.1 uncultured Oscillibacter sp.
CATGAAGGCCCAATATTCCAAGGTGGAGACCAACGTGGACAAGATCGTCCGGGAGCTGGAGCAGCATCAGGTGACGCTGATGAAGGACGTGGCCATGTTCGACCAGATGTATGAGCTGAACCTGAAATACTACAAGGAACTGACCATGTACATCCTGGCGGGCAAAAAAAAGCTGGCCGGCGTGCGGGACAACGAGCTCCCCGCCCTGCGGGCCAGGGCGGAGCAGACCGGCGCCCAGGAGGACGCCCAGGCCTACAACGACAGGGTGCAGATGTGCGAGCGCTTTGAGAAGAAGCTCCACGACCTGGAGCTGACCCGTATGATCTCCATCCAGATGGGCCCCCAGACCCGGCTCCTCCAGAACAACGACACACTGATGGTGGAGAAGATCCAGTCCTCTCTGGTGAACACCATCCCCCTGTGGAAGAGCCAGATGGTACTGGCCCTGGGCATGGAGCACGGCCGCCAGGCCACCGCCGCCCAGAGCGCCGTGACGGAGATGACCAACGAGCTTTTGAAAAAGAACGCCGACATGCTGAAAATGGGCACCATCCAGACCGCCCGGGAGGCGGAGCGGAGCATCGTGGACATCGAGACCCTCCAGCACACCAACGAGCAGCTGATCTCCACCCTGGACGAGGTGCTGAACATCCAGCGGGAGGGCGCGGAGAAGCGCAAGGCCGCCGAGGCGGAGCTGGGGAGAATTGAGGGGGAGCTTCGGGCGAAGCTGATGGAATTGAGGAAGTAGGACTTTCTTTTCCCCCGAAAGGGGGAGGTTGTTCTCGCCCTGACGGGCGGGGGAGAATTCAGCCATGAGGATGGCTGGCAGATGCACCCCCCATTTTCTTTTTGGTTGCGCCAAAAAGAAAACGGGCCGTGCACGGTCCAAAAGAAAAACCGCTTTTGCCGTCGCAGAAGTCTGCCGCTCCGATTGAAGGGCGCGCAGCAGGCCTGATTGTTGGACGCATTGTCTCTGCTCCTCTTCCCGCGCTTCGCGCCTGATCTGCCCCGTGTGGGAGGGGGCCCGCACCTGACGGTTTTTCCTTCGGCCTCCGGTACTGTAAGGCCCGGTCCCCTGCGCAGGCCGTTTCTCCGTACTTCCGGCCAGCCGCTCAGACCCAGAGCTCACGGGCGACGGAGAAGGCGGTCAGGAACATGGCCTCCATTTCCAGCTCCTGCTGCCTGCGGCAGAATTTTTGATACTGCTCCAGTGTCTCCAGCTGTTGGGCGGAGAGGCCCTTTTTCAGGACAGCCAGGGTATGGGCCTGATCTGATATGGTGAGGTCTATGGCGTCGCGGTCTAAAAAGCTGGGGAGCCGGTAATTTTGAGCGTAGTTGTAGAGAAGCTGTGCCAGAGTGGTCATTTCAAAACACCGCCAATCTTATTTTTGTTCATAATAACACGAACATAATTAACTGTCAAGGGGGCCGGCATGGAATCATTTCCGACACGACTAAAAAAGCTGCGGGAAAGCCGCAGAATTTATCAGCGCGAAATTGCCGAAGCTCTTGGTGTGACTACGCGCGCCTATCAATTTTATGAGAGCGGCCGCAGCGAACCGAATATAAAAACCCTGATTGCCATTGCCGATTACTACCGAGTATCCATTGATTACCTCGTGGGCCGGACGGACGTGCCGGACCTCAATACGGCCAGGGCGGAGGAGTGAGTTTATGAAATTGTTCCAAAAACGCCCCATAGCCGTTGCCGTCATGGTGCTGGCCATTATCGCCGGTGTCCTGCTGGGAAACGCCCGCAGGCCCGACGGCGCCGGGGAGGCCTCCACCTCCGTCGTGGGGAGCTACCGCTATGTCATGGACAGCGAGGGCGTCATCTCCGAAAAGACCATGGCTTACATTGAAAGCATGAACATGTCCCTGTTTGCCCAGACCGGGGCCCAGATCGCCGTCATCGTGGTGGACACCACCGGCAGTACGGAGATCGGCGACTATACCCAGCAGGAATTTGACCGCTTGGGCGTAGGGGCGAAGGAGACCAACAACGGCGTGCTGCTGTTGCTGGCCCTGGAGAATATGTACAAGGGCCAGCCCGACGGGGATTACTACGCCGCCTGGGGCGGCGGCTTCCGCAGCCGGGAGGGGGACAGCCTGTACAGCATTGCCCTGAACCATATGGAGGACCCCTTTGCCCAAAAGGATTACGACAAGGCGGTGCGCAGAACCTTTGATGCCCTGGTGGACTATTTGGAGGACCTGTACAATGTGACGGTGAAGGAGGATTACATCCCCGCCGTCCGGCAGGAGTACACCGCTTTGGCCGGAGGCTATGAGACC
Organism: uncultured Oscillibacter sp.; assembly: GCF_910587525.1. Taxonomy (GTDB): domain Bacteria; phylum Bacillota; class Clostridia; order Oscillospirales; family Oscillospiraceae; genus Oscillibacter. Next base: position 2,296 of record NZ_CAJULS010000183.1, read on the forward strand.
AGCACCACCGGTTATGTGCCCCCCGCTCCCATGGCGATGGTGGGCCAGCTGGTGATGCTGCTGACCGTACTCTTTGTGCTGTGGATCATCCTGGACGCCATGCGCTACCGGCGTTACCGCCGGCGGTACATGATGCCGGGCATGGGGATTCCCACAGTTCCCTATTATCCGGTGTTCTGGGGCAGGCCCCGGCGGCGCAGGCCGCCCCCCAGACCGCCCCGCCGGCCGCCCTCTCCGCCCAGGAGCGGAGGCGGAAGACCTCCCCAGCCGCCCAGAGGCGGCTTCGGCGGCGGATCCTTTGGGAGCGGCGGCAGCCGAGGAGGCTTTGGCGGCGGCTCCTTTGGAAGCGGCGGAGGCCGCGGGGGCTTTGGCGGCGGCTCCTTTGGGGGCGGCGGCAGCCGCGGAGGCTTTGGCGGCGGCTCCTTCGGAGGCGGCGGAGGCCGCGGGGGCTTCGGCGGCGGCTCCTTCGGAGGCGGCGGAGGCCGCGGGGGCTTTGGCGGCGGCTCCTTCGGAGGCGGCGGAGGCCGCGGGGGCGGACGCCGGTAAACTGCATAAAAAGAGAGCAAAGAGACACGGCCCTAAAGGGCCGTGTCTCCGCATATTGGGGGATATCCCCTGCTGGGTTTTCGGAACTGCCGGCGGACTGGGGAAAGCTGCAGAATGGGGGACCCTGCGCTGAAGACGGAGAATCAACTTCTGATTTATTTTTTTGATTTTATTTTCTTTCAGAAATTTGTCTTGCTGTAATCTGTTGGTATATATTATATTTTTGTAAAAATACAGAATACCGTACAGAATAAATTCTATACAGCATTCTGTATTTCATTCTTGTAAAAAGTGTGGTATGATGTCACTCGTTGAATTCACAGTTTAAGGAGAGAGATTATGACTAGCGCACAAATCTGTATTATGGCGACCATTATTTTGTACCTCTGTTTTGTGATCTTTACCGGCGTGATGATTGGCCGCCGGTCCAAGAAGAGCGCCGAGGGGTTTTACCTGGGCGGACGGGGCATGGGACCTCTGGTCACCGCTATGAGCGCCGAGGCCTCTGACATGAGCAGCTATCTGCTGATGGGCATTCCGGGGCTTGCGTATCTTTCCGGCGTGGCCGACGCCAGCTGGACCGCCATCGGCCTGGCGGCAGGTACGTACCTCAACTTTCTGCTGGTGGCGAAGCGGCTGCGCCGGTACAGCGTGAAGCTGGACGCCATCACCATCCCCAGCTTCATCTCCAAGCGGTACGGCGAGAAGA
>NZ_CAJULS010000184.1 GCF_910587525.1 uncultured Oscillibacter sp.
TGGAACACCAGGCGCACAGGGGCTCGTACAGCGCGTCCTGCTTGTTGCCGAAGCCCCCGCCGATGTAGGGCTTGATAATCCGCACTTTGCCCCAGGGAATCCCCAGGGCCTGCCCTACCACCCGGCGGACGATATGGGGGATCTGGGTGGAACTGACCACCACGATCCGCCCCGCCTCCTCATAGGCGAAGCACCCATGGTTCTCAATGTGGCAGTGCTGGACCGTGGGGGTGTCGTACCAGCCTTCGACTTTGATGAGGCCGGGCTCCCGCCGGGCGGTTTCGTAATCGCCTTTGCGGACATCGGAGTGGCCCAGGATGTTATTTTTGTACTTCTCATGGAGCTGAGGCGCACCGTCCTTCATGGCCTCCTGAGCATCCAGCACAAAGGGCAGCTCCTCGTACTCCACCTTCAGCGCCCGGACGGCCTGTGCCGCAGCCACCTCGTTCTCGGCGATGACCGCAGCCACCTCGTCGCCGTAGTAGCGGACGTGGCGGTTCAAAAGCAGCCTGTCGGCCACATCCTGATGGCTGGGGTCCGTGGACCAGGGGTGGCCCGCCGTGGGAAATGGAATGTCCGGCACCTCAAAGCAGGTCAGAACCTTCACCACGCCGGGAACCGCCTCCGCCGCCGCGGTGTCGATGGACTTCACAAAGCCGTGGGCAATGGCGGAGTGGCAGATCTTCACCACCAGCGCCTCCCGGCCGCAGAGGTCGTCCATGTATCTGGCCCGGCCTGTGGCCTTGTCATAGGCGTCCACCCGTGTGACGCTCCTGCCGACGCTCTTGCTCATAGGGGATCCCTCCTTTTTATTTGCATCATTGCAGAAAAACGGATATACTACCCTTGATCCACAAGGGCAATTCTTATAAAATTCAAAATCGCAGACAATTGGGAGGCAGATTGCCCAAAGGGGCGCCTGTTGTCCTTAATTTTGCAGATTCCTGAAAACCGGAGGCGGCTCTATGGAAAAACAATTGAAACTTGGCTGCGTAATCATGGCGGCGGGCAATGCCCGGCGGTACGGCCAGAACAAGCTGGCGGCCCAGCTGCGGGGGCGGAGTCTGATCCTCCGGGCCCTGGAGGCCGTGCCTGCCAAAGAACTGGAGGCCGCTGTGGTGGTAACCCAATACCCGGAGGTTATGGACCTGGCGGAAGCGTTCCGCTTCGCCGCCATCCGCAACGAGCACCCGGACTGGGGCATCAGCCACACCATTGCATTAGGGCTGACAGCCCTGCGGCGCTGCGACGGCGTGATGTTCCTGGTCAGCGACCAGCCCCTTTTGAAACGGGAGAGCGTGGCAGCCCTGGCCCAATTCTGGAAACAGCAACCGGACAAGCTGGCGGCCCTGGCCCACAGCAGCATCCGGGGCAATCCCTGCGTCTTCCCCGCCCGGTTTTTCCCGGAGCTGCTGGATCTGACGGAGGACCACGGCGGCAACACCGTTATCCGGAAGCACGAGGGGGACCTGCGGCTCCTGGAGGTGCCGGAGGAGGAGCTGGCGGACGTGGACACCGCAGAGGCTCTGGAAAAAATACAAAATCGAAGATAGAAAATATGTTAGGGGACGGCCAGCCGTCTCCTTTATTTTCGTTTGTATTCCAACAGACGGAGAAATTCCGGAAATAACAGCTCATCTGCCAGGCCAAACAAAAAGCGCTTTCCATCCAGGTAAGTCTCCGCAATATCGAAGGCCCGCCGTATCTGTGGATGATATGTCTCCCTCTCCGATTGAAACCTTACCTGCTCTTCCCTGTTAAATACAATCTGCAAGGCGGCACAGCTTCTCCGGACATACAGCGTGCAAAGACGCCTTCCCCTCCAGCGGTATTGGCATTCGTACTTCCATCGCATTCCGCCGCTGTTCCACAGGGCCTCCGCTCCAAATTGTCTTTTCACCGCGCCGCAGAACCCCGCGTACACCGCACAGCATTCCGGGCCCAGAAGTGCGGGGATGTCCTCCGGCCCCCTTCCCACTGGCGTCATTTCCGGGTATAGGGCGTGTCCTCCAGGGGCAGCGCCGTGCGAAATTTCCCATCGTAACGGTAATAGGCGCCGGCGATGGCCGGGGCCGTGGGGATAGAGGTGATCTCTCCCACACCGATGGCGCCGCAGGCCACGTTCAGCCCCTCCTTCTCCACCACAATGGCGGTGATCTCCGGGATCTGGTTTGCGCGGAAGAGGCCCAGGGTGCCGTACTTGGCAGTGGGTTTGCAGTCCACCAGCGGGTACCGCTCCGTCAGGGCGAAGCCCATGGACATCACCACGCCGCCCTCGATCTGTCCCTCCACGGAGAGGGGATTCACTGCCTTGCCCACGTCATGGGCCGCCACCATCTGCTGGATTTTGCCGTCCTCGTCCAGAATGCAGATCTGGGTGGCGTAGCCGTAGGCGATGTGGCTGACGGGGTTGGGCACGTCGGCTCCCAGAGGGTCCGTCTTTCCCAGGTACTCCCCCCGGAACTCCCGGCCGTTCAGGGTCTCCAGGCCGCCGGCGCTCAGCGCCGCCTTCAGATCCTGGCAGGCCCTCCGGCAGGCCTCGCCGGTGAACAGCGTCTGCCGGGAGCCGGAGGTGGTGCCGGAGTCCGGCGCGAAGTAGGTGTTGGACCGCTCGTAAACCACCGCCTCCGGTGGGAGTCCCGTCTGGCCGCAGACCATCTGGGTCAGCACCGTGCCCAGGCCCTGGCCGATACAGGAGGCCCCGGCGAAGATATGGACCTTGCCGCCCTCCACCGTCAGCCGAACCCGGCCCGTATCCGGGATGCCCACGCCCACGCCGGCGTTCTTCATGGCGCAGGCAAGACCCACGCATTTGGCCTTGTCATAGTACGGCTTCACCGCCTCCAGCGTCTCCACCAGACCGGTGGACTCGTCCACGATCTGGCCGTTGGGCAGCTCCTGCCCCGGGCGGATGGCATTGCGGTAGCGGATCTCCCATGGGGTGATGCCCACCAGATCCGCCATGCGGTTCAGGAGACTCTCGATACAAAAGCAGGTCTGGGTCACACCGAAGCCCCGGAAGGCCCCGGCGGGGGGATTATTGGTGTAGTAGGCCCAGCCGTCAATCTCAAAGTTCTGGTAGTTATAGGGTCCGGCGGCGTGGGTGCAAGCCCGCTCCAGCACCGGTCCGCCCAAAGAGGCGTAGGCCCCGGTGTCGGCGATGACCTCCGCGGCCACACCCTGGATGATGCCGTTCTCATCGCAGCCCAAAGAGAACTCCATCTCCATAGGGTGGCGCTTTGGGTGGATCAAAAGGCTCTCCGCCCGGGTGAGCTTCACCTTTACCGGGCGCTTCGTCAGGCAGGCGATCAGGGCGGCGTGGTGCTGGACGGTCACGTCCTCCTTGCCGCCAAAGCCGCCGCCCACCAGGCAGTTGCGGACCTTCACCCGCGCCGCCGGCCACCCCAGCATGGTCATGATCTCGTGCTGGGTATCGTAAGCGCCCTGGTCGGTGGAGAGCACCATGACTCCATCCCCGTCGGGATAGGCCACGGCGCACTCCGGCTCCAGGAAGGCGTGCTCCGTCC
>NZ_CAJULS010000185.1 GCF_910587525.1 uncultured Oscillibacter sp.
GTCACCGAGGGCGACAAGGTGGAGGTCCAGGCCAAGCTGGGCTGGCAGGTGAACACCTGGGCCGTAGGAGATCTGGTGAAGGTGATGAGCGAAGTCACCGAGGCGGAAATCGATGGACTGATGGAGACCTACAAGGCCAGCTATGACTTCGCCACAAACGACCTGGAGGCCGTTCGCTATCAGGCCCGGGAAGAAATCGCTATGAAAAAGATGCTGGATGCTGAGGGCTGTATGGCCTTCTCCAACACCTTCCAGGACCTCTGGGGCATGAAACAGCTTCCGGGTCTTGCCAGCCAGCACCTGATGGCCCAGGGATACGGCTACGGCGGCGAGGGTGACTGGAAGGTCTCCGCCATGACGGCCATCATGAAAGCCATGGGCGAACATGGGAACGGCGCTTCCGCGTTCATGGAGGACTATACCTATCATCTGGTAAAGGGCCAGGAGTACAGCCTGGGCGCCCATATGCTGGAGGTATGTCCCTCCGTGGCGGCGGACCGTCCCCGGATTGAGGTTCATCCCCTGGGCATCGGCGGACGGGAGGACCCGGCCCGGCTCGTCTTCGAGGGCAAGCCCGGCGACGCTATCGTAGTCAGCCTCATCGACATGGGCGGCCGGCTGCGCCTTGTCTGCCAGGACATCCACTGCGTGAAGCCCATCCTGCCCATGCCGAATCTCCCTGTAGCCCGGGTCATGTGGCAGGCGGAGCCCAGCCTGACCACCGGCGTGGAGTGCTGGATCACGGCAGGCGGAGCCCACCACACGGTCCTGAGCTACGACGTGACGGCAGAGCAGATGAAGGACTGGGCCAATATGCTGGACATTGAATTCGTCCATATCACAAAGGACACCACAGTGGAGAGCCTGGAACACGATCTGTTCCTCTCCGACTTGGCCTGGAAGCTGAAATAAACGCCTATAGGGGCCGCCCCCGGGCGGCCCCTTGCTGTAATAAAGGAGATATACGCAATGTTAGAAGAGCTGAAAAAACAGGTCTGCGAAGCGAACCTGCTGCTGCCGGAATACGGCATGGTGACGTTTACCTGGGGCAATGTCTCCGGTATTGACCGGGAACAGGGCCTGATGGTGATTAAGCCCTCCGGCGTGGAATACAACGACATGAAGCCGGAGGACATGGTGGTGGTGAGCCTGGAAACCGGCGAACAGGTGGAGGGGCAGTATAAGCCCTCCAGCGATACGGACACCCATCTGGCGCTGTACAAGGCTTTTCCGGCCCTGGGCGGCATCGTCCACACCCACAGCCGCTGGGCCACCAGCTTTGCTCAGGCGGGGAAGGGAGTCCCGGCTCAGGGAACGACGCAGGGCGATTACTTCTATGGCGAGATTCCCTGCACCCGGAAGATGACGCCGGAAGAGATTGCCGGAAGCTATGAGCTGGAGACGGGGAATGTCATCATCGAGACCTTCCGGGAGCGGAAGCTGGACCCGGCCCAGGTTCCGGCGGTGCTGGTCCATAGCCACGGCCCCTTTGCCTGGGGCACGGACCCCTTCAACGCCGTCCACAATGCCGTGGTGCTGGAGGAGTGCGCCTTTATGGACTTCCACGCCATGATCCTGACGCCGGGCCTGGGAGCCATGCAGCAGGAACTGCTGGATAAGCACTACCTCCGCAAGCACGGCCCGGGGGCCTACTATGGCCAGGGCTAAGGAGGCGCGTATGGAGAGGAAACCCTTCGGCGTGACCCGTGACGGCCGCGCCGTGGAGGAAATCGTTTTAGATAACGGGAAGCTCCGGTGTTCTCTTCTGACTTACGGGGCATCCCTGCGGGGTCTTATTGTGCCGGGCGCGGCAGGACCGGTGGATGTCGCCTTGGGTTTCGAAAGCATGGAGGCTTACGAAACCCAGGATAAGTTCATGGGCGCGGTGGTGGGCCGCTACGCCAACCGCATTGCCGGGGGACGGTTCACGCTGGACGGGCAGGATTATACCCTGGCTCGCAACGACGGGGAGAACCATCTCCACGGCGGCCCGGAGGGCTTCTTTTCAAAGGTCTGGAACGCGGAGCTCTGCGGGGAGAACGGTGTGGCGTTTTCCTGTGAGAGCAGAGATATGGAAGAGGGCTATCCGGGTTTCCTCAAAGTCTCCGTGACTTACCGGTTGGAAGACAACGCCCTCCGGCTGTCCTACCGGGCCGTTACGGACCGAACCACCATCTGCAATTTGACAAACCACGCTTATTTCAATCTAAACGGCCATGACGCCGGAGGAGCTATGGAACAGCTCCTCACGCTCTATGCCAGCCGTTACACCCCAGTGGGTCCAGGCAGTATCCCCACAGGTGAAATCGCGTTGGTGGAGGGGACTCCCATGGATTTTCGTGCTCCCGCCGTCATCGGCGCAAGGATTGGCCAGCCCTTCCGCCAGCTGGAGCTGTGCTCCGGCTATGACCATAACTGGATCGTAGACGGCAAGGCCGGCATACTGCGTCCTGCTGCTATGTTGGAAGGAGCAAAGAGCGGAATCCGCATGGAGGTGGAAACGACCCTGCCTGGAATCCAGTTTTACGCTGGGAATTATATGGCAGGTTGTCCCGCCGGAAAGGGCGGAGCGAAATATGGCCTCCGGGACGCAGTGTGTTTGGAGACGCAGTTTTTCCCGGATACGCCAAATCATCCGGAATTTCCCCAATGCGTCCTGCGGCCAGGAGAGGCGTGGGAACATGTAACGGTATTCCGGTTTTCAAGCGTTGGCTGAGTACTGCTGCTTACGCGTAGAAACCGTCGGAGGTTTTCCGTACCCTGCCGGTTACAGCCGCAGCTCCACGTCTGGAATCTTGACTTCCGGCATCAGCTCCCGGCTGACCACGTTCAGCATCTCCTCCAGACGGGCGCACTCCTCGGCAGAAAACCGCTTCGCCACCCGGCCCATCACCTCCACCAGATAGCTGGTGGAGATATTGTAGTAGTCGAAATACTTGGGTGTGACCTCCAGGTGGTACTCCCTGCGGTCCTCGGTGGACTGTACTTTGCGGATATAGCCCTTCTTCACCAGGCTGTTAACTTTATAGGTGGCGTTGGGCGGAGAGATGCGCATGAAGGTGGCAAACTCGTTCACCGTAGGACTGCCCAGGGCCTGGATGGTCTCCACGCAGAAGGTCTCCACCGTGGTCAGATTGGCCTCCCGGGTCTGGAAGCGCTGAAAGATCTCCTGGTAAAAATGCACCTTGAACTTGGTATACACATTGAAAAAGGCATGCTGCAGCATTGCTCTCGCCCGCTTCCCTATAGATTTCCCATTCTTTTGACAGTATAGCAAACTTTCAGGAAAACGGCAAGCGTCATTCCGCCGCGATGGCAAAGGTCAGCTCCGCCGAAGCGGCCTCCTGCCCGTTGACTGTGGCTTTGCAGGTCCCCACGCCAATGGGACCACGGCGTTTGGCCAGCATACACTCCATCTCCACCACGTCCCCGGGAACCAAGATCGGAAGAGCACACGTCTGAACTCCAGTCACCATACGGAATCTC
>NZ_CAJULS010000186.1 GCF_910587525.1 uncultured Oscillibacter sp.
GAGGCGGGTGGGGCATGGTCTTGTCCGCCAGAATCGCCAGGGCCATGGCCACAGCGATGCAGTTGTCCCCACCCAGGGACGTCTCTTTCGCCCAGACGTACTCACCATCGGTGGCAAGGTCCAGGCCCTCCCGGGCCATGTCTTTTGGACAGTCCTCAGTCTTTGCGCAGACCATGTCCATATGGCCCTGGAGAATCACGGGGTCCGCATCCTCATAGCCGGGGGTGCCGTCCTTCCAGATCACTACGTTATTGAGCTCATCCTGCCGCCATTTGAGGCCCAGCTCCTTGGCAAAGCTCACGCACAGGTCGCTGATGATCTTCGTGTTGCCGCTGCCGTGAGGCACGGCACACAGCTTTTCAAAGTACTCAAATACCGCCTTGGGTTCCAGATTGGATAAAACCGCCATAAAATCCTCCCGAAAGGCAGAGCCTGCCGAAACGGTCCGGCAGGCTCTGCTGATTTTGCCGTCTTCCAGTATCATACCACTTTTCAACGGACTTTTGCGCTCTTTTCCTGAAAAATTCAGATGCCCAGATCGCTTTCCAGGCCCATATCGTCCTCCAGGCCGAACTCGTCGCCCTCGCCGGGGAGATCCTCCTCGCCGGGCTCCTCCTCCACCATGGGAACGAACTCGGAAAACCAGGCGTCCTCCGGCAGGCCGGCCAGATAGGCGGGCAGGTTAATGACGATACCGTCCACGCCGTAGGGCAGCTGAATGGAGATCTCCTCAATGCGGGGATCGTCGCCCTTGTTCTCCGTAATCTCCAGGGTCATTTTAAAGCTCTGGCCGATCCAGGTGGCCATGCCGCGCTCCCGCTTGCCCAGCTTTGCGACCTGCTCGCCCTTGACGGTAACCACCACGCGCTCGAAGGCCCTGTACTCCTGGCCCTGATAGTCCTCAATGGTCTTATTGTCAAAATAGAGGGTGTGGCCCCGGCCGATGACCATCATCGTGGCGGCCACAGCAACGCAGACAGCCAAAGCGGCAAGGCGGATCAAAAGCATTTTTCCTCTCATGTCTGAACGCCTCCCTCCCGCTGGGCCCGCGCCAGCAGCTCACCGCCCTGGCTCCTGGCCCTGCGCTTCTTGATCTCATACATGATGAGGGCCAGCGTAATGACGCCGTAGGAGACAAACACACGGAAATACTCGCCAATCATGGCGTCGCCGGTGATGGCGACACCCGCTCTGGGCGCCACGATGAACATGGTGTGGAACAAAATCACACCCAAAAAGACGTTTCCGATGGAGGCCTTCTCCACACTGGCACCGCCAACCAGCAACGCGGCAATGCAGAACATGCCGATCTGGGAGTGGGCCGTGTAGGTAGGGAAGTTGCCGATGTTCTGGAGGTAGATAATCTGGCCGAAGCCGGCAAAAACCGTGGAGATGATGATGGCGATGATCCGGGTACGGTCCACATTGATGCCGGCGGCCTGGGCCACCTCCATGTCCTGGCCCACGGCCCGCATGTCCTGGCCCAGCTTCGTCCGGCGGAACCAGACGATGATCAGGCACATCAGGGCGATGATGATGAAGTTCAGAACCGGGATCTTCACGCCCTTGTAGAAGATGGCGAACTCATTGTCCAGGCACTGACGCATATTGGCCAGGTTCACGGTGGTGCGGATGCCGAAGCCTCTGGGCAGGCGGATGGAGGCGTGCTTGATGGGAATGATAAGTCCCATCAAGTAGAGCACTAACAGTTGGTAGAAACCGGTGCCGGTGTAGTTCATCATATAACCTACGATCATCTCGCGCCCCTTGGCCATATTCATGAGCCTGCCGCATACGAGACCCAAAAGCGCGGACAGGGGCACGGAGAGAATCATGGCCAGCACCACGCCGGGGATGCCCCAGATCTGCCAGTCAGTGACAAAGATCAGCGCCACCTGCCCTGCCATGGCCCCCAGGGTCATGCCGAAGTTCAGACCCATGCCCGCCATGATGGGAATCAGGAGGCTCAGGATCAGGAAAATATTCCGCCCCATCCGGGTGACAATCTCGTTGAGAAGATAGCTGGGGGAGAGGCCGGAGAGGGGGATGCAGACGGCGCAGATGATGACGAACATCAATGGTACCAGGTTGTTCTGCAGGAAGTCGAAACCGTTAAAATTCTTTTTCATTTCGCTCCCTCCGTCTTTCTCGTCAGGGCATAGACCACCATGCCGTTGGAGACGATGATGCGGATGACCTCGCTCACGTCCGTGTGGATCAGGGCGGTGATGACAGTGGGCGTCATGGTCACAAGGCCCTGGAAGAGAAGAGTGCCGATGATGACGTTGGAGATGGAAGCCTTATTCACCGACGCGCCGCCCAGGAGAACGGCCGCCACCGCCGGCATGGTCATATTCTGGGGGGCCGTATAGAGCTGCACAAAACCGAAACCCTGCTGATAAACCAGAACGCCCACAGCGCCCAGCCAGGTGGACAGAATCACCGACAGGACCCGGATCCGATCCACATTAATGCCAGAAGCCCTGGCAAAGGTGGGATTGGAGCCCACGGCAGTCATGGCAGTGCCGGTCTTGGTATGGAGGAAAGCCCACATCAAAAAGGCCAGCAGCGCAAAGAACAGGATGGACCCGGTGGGAATCACCAGATTGATGCCCAAGGGGTTCAGGTCAATCTTCAGAAATTTAGAGAGGACGCCCGCGTAGAAGCTGTCCAGGGCAAACATATTCCGCAGTCCCACACCGGTGTACGCCATGACGATGGAGGGGTTCTTGTAAGGGATCAGCAGCCACATGATGCACATAAAGGACACAGAGGAGAGCCCCACGTATGTGGCCACCATCATCTCGCCGCCCTTAATCCTGTTCAGAAGCGCACCGTAGCCGCCGCCGAAGAGGATGGCGAAGGGGGTGGACACCACAATGGCCATCAGGAAGCTCATGGACCCGGTAAAGCCCATCTCAATGGCCAGCGTACCGCCCAAAAGACCCGCCAGGACGCCCAGGGGAATACCGAAGTTCAAGCCGCAGCCGGAGTGGATCATGGGCACCATGGCCAGCACCAGCACGGCGTTCCAGCTGAAGCGGTTGATGACGTTGGTAATCTGGGTGGACAGGTCGGACCCCGTGATGGGGGCCATGATAAACAAAAAGAGGAGGAAGCCGGCGATAATCAGCCGGGGATAGCCCATCTTTTTGAGCCAGTATCGCAGCGCGATGGCAGACGCATATTCATGCATATCGTTCTCTCCTCCTTCTTATATGACCTTGCTGACCATCAGCGCGCCGAAGTCCTCCGAGGAGTCCGCCGCCGGAAGAATGCCGGCCACCTGTCCGCCGGAGATGATGGCGATCCGGTCGCAGGTCTGCCGCAGCTCCTCCAGCTCGGAGGAGATCATGACGACGGTAACGCCGCTGTCCCGGTTAAACTGCTTCAGCGCCTCCAGCACCAGAGCCTTCGCCCCCACGTCGATGCCCCGGGTGGGCTCGGACACAAAGAGGAACTTGGGCTCCAGGGCAAA
>NZ_CAJULS010000187.1 GCF_910587525.1 uncultured Oscillibacter sp.
CCGCGATGACGGGCACCAGGCCGCAGGCAAAGGCCTCCATGCAGCTCATGGCCTCTATCTCCGCGTCAGAGGTATGGACGTACAGATCCGCCATATGGAGGATCTCAATGAGCCGGGCGGGCTCGTAAAAGCCCATAATCACGGGATTGGGAAGCTTTTCCGCCAGGCGGCGGTACTTTTTCTCAAGGGGCCCTTTGCCTGGCAGAATCACCTGGATCTCCCTGGCGTGACAGCATTTCGCTGCGGCCTCAATCAACACATCCTGCCGCTTCTCTCCGGCGTACCGGCCCACCATGAGGATGTTGAAAAAGCCCTCCATCCACTCCTCCTTGGACCGCTTGCCGTAGGCGTACTCCGGGCTGATGCCGTTGGAGATCACGTGGAGCTGCGCAGTGTACCCGTGTTCGCGAAGCTGGTTTGCAATCATATTGCTGGGGCAGTGGATATGGGTGAATCGGTTGAAAAACGTATCCCGGAATTTACCGTACACAAAGTCGTTTATCCGGCGGCTGTTGCCCATATGGAGCGTAAAGGTGATGTTCTCCGGCTGGCAGTGAAAGGCCGCCGTGTGGGGAATACCGATCTTCTCCACATGCCGCAGGCCCATGATGGCCAGGGGCGAGGGCATCATGAAATGGACCACGTCCGCCCAGGCTGCCGCTTTTTCAAAAACATGCTTATTGGGAATGGCCAGACGCATTCCCTGGCTGGTGATCAGGTGCTCCACAATGGGGAAAAACCGCATCTGGCGCACCGCGTACTTGTAGTCCGCCGGCTTCCCGGTGGCGATGACCCGCACCTCGTTGCCGTGGGCCTTCAAGGCGGAGGCAAAGCGGCGGGCGCTGATGGTGGTGCCGTTGTTGGCGTCGTCAAACTGGTCGATGACCAATACGATCTTCATGGCCGCCTCCTGAACTTCCGGCCCTCAATTTTGGGCCAGAATCTTCTCCAGGCCCTGGGCCAGCTGGTCCGGGCAGGAGGTGGGCCGGGGGCCGCAGGAGATGCCCTTAAGCCGCTCCATTGCCTCCCGGGCCTTCATACCCTTTACCAGGGCGGCCAGCCCCTTGTGATTGCCGTCGCAGCCGCCCACGATCTGGAGATTTTGGATCACGCCCTGCTCGTCCACGTCCACGATGATCTCCCGGGCGCAGATACCCCGGGGGGTAAATGAATACGTCATGTCAAATCCCTCTTTTTAAAATATTATCTTAAGCAGTATACTACGATGTTTCCCAAAAGGCAAGAAAAAGACCCGGGCAAAAATTTTTCCTTGACAATATCGATATTCGATGATAAGCTGTGCATTAAGAACATCGATATTCGATAATTTTGGGAGAGTGAGACCATGGCCCGGGCAAAATTTCAGACTCTGACGGAGCAGATGTTCTACATTCTGCTGTGCCTGCGGACAGAGTGCTGCGGCACGGATGTGATGGAGCAGGTACGCCAATTGACGCGGGACCGGGTCACCGTGGGACCGGGGACACTGTACAGTCTGCTGGACAGCTTTCTCCATGCGGGGATGATTCGGGAGACGAAAGTGGAGGGCCGGAAGCGCAGCTATCTCATCACGGAAGCTGGACACAAGGCCCTGGAGGAGGAGTACCGCCGCCTGCAAATCCTGACAGCGGACTATGAGTCCTGCACCAACGAAAGGAGGCGTCTGGAGTGAAGAGCACAAAATACTGTATGGAAAACCTGTTCCTGTACGACTACAAACACGTGGAGGAGCACCTCTCCGCCATGGCCGCCAAGGGCTGGCGGCTGGAGAGCATCGGCGCGCGGCTGTGGAAATACCGCCGGGCAGAACCGGGGAAAGTCCGCTACGCCGTCACTTACATCCAGGACGCCTCCCAGTTCAACCCCGGCCCCACGGAGCGGCAGCAGACGCTGAAGGAGCTGTGTGCCGCCGCCGGTTGGGAGAAGGTGTGCGACTGGTTCCAGATGCAGATCTACTGCTCCGAGGCGGAGGACCCGGTCCCCCTGGAGACGGAGGAATCCGTCCGGCTGGAGACCGTCCACAGGTCCATGAAGCGGAACTACCTGCCTTCCAACACCGTCTTTCTAATCCTCTCCCTGGCGGTGTCCGTCTGGTTCGTCTGCACGCTGGCCGCTGATCCGCTCCGCATTCTGGAGAACAGCGCCTATCTGTTTATCGGCCCGCTGCTCTTCCTCCTGTCTGCAATCCTGTCCATCACCCTTGGGCTCTACTGGCGCTGGTACCGGCGGTCCTCCCGGTCCGTGGCCCAGGGCGGCCCCTGCGCCAGCCCCGGAAAACTCCAGTGGATCAACCGGGCGGCCTACGGCTTCCTGATCCCCTGGACGGGCCTGTACCTTCTGTCGCAGCTGGCGGCAGGTCAGAAGGGCCCGGTGATCTATTTCGCGGTCCATATGCTCCTCGTCTGCCTGCTGGTCTTCCTGCTGCGAAAAACCACGGCCCTCCTCCGGCGGATGAAAGCCTCCTGGGGGCTGAACCTCTTCCTCACTCTGCTGGCGGACGTGGTTCTGGCCATAGTGCTGGCGGGCGGGCTGAGCTATGCCGCCATCCACGGCGGCTGGTTTAGCGGAAACAACGGCGATACTTACATGTATCGCAGCGAGGAGTGGGACGTATCCCCCATAGACCTGCCTCTCACCATTTCTGACCTTACCGGGAGGGAATATGACCATATCCGGCGGTACGCGTACTCCCAGGGCTCCGTATTCGTGCTCCGGCGCAGCTGCCGGGAAACCGTTCTGACGGAAGACGAGAGGATCTGGCTCAGCTACAAAATCACTATGCCCCAAGGCTGGCTGTATGATATGGTCCTGCAAAACACCTTGGACCCTCAGGAAGAGACCTACTCCCATCGAATGGCCAGTTTCTCCTGGGTCTACACCTGGGAGGAGGTCCCCGCCGCCCCCTGGGACGCGGAGGCAGCTTACCGCCAGCTTCTGAACGGCGAACCCCGGGACACCTGGCTCCTGGTCTTCCCGGACCGGCTGGCGGAGTTCTCCCCGGAGTGGGACCTGACCCCAGAGCAGATGGCCCTGGCGGGGGATATCCTTAAAAACGCGTAGCAAAAAGCGGAGCGCTGCGCTCCGCTTTTACATCAGTAAAATTCCATTAGAGAACATTTAGCAGATACCCCCATATCCAAAGATATGAGGGTATCTCAATATCACCCAGCCCGATACTTTTCTATCTCGGCCTTTATCTTTTCTCTGGCCCGAATAACCGAGTGCCTGATTGACTGCGGCCTACAATGCTCCATCTCACCAATCTGGCGGTAGTTGAGGTCATACTCATGGTAGAGCAGAAACCGCCGCCGCTGGATTTCCGGGAGCGCGGCAATAGCTTTATTGAGCAGTTCCCGCTGCTCTGCATCAAAAATCAATTCCTCAACACTTTTGGGAACTCTGAACGCCCGCTTATAGAGTGTTTCATCCCACAAAT
>NZ_CAJULS010000188.1 GCF_910587525.1 uncultured Oscillibacter sp.
GAGAACGGCTACCGGGACTACGGCGAGGCGGAGGTGGCCGCGCTGCGGCAGATCAAGCTCATGCGGAAGCTGGGCGTGCCTCTGGAGGAGATCCGGAAGATGCAGAGCGGCGTCCACACTGTGGGGGACGGCATGCGGCGGCACCTGGTTTCCCTGGAGCGGAACCGGGAGAACCTGGAGCAGGCCATCCGGCTGTGCGGCGGCCTGACGGACTGTTCGGCGCGGCTGGAGGACCTGGACGCCGAAAACCTCCTCACCCGGATGGAGGCCATGGAACAGGAGGGCACCACTTTCCAAAACAAGCAGCGCAGCGACATCCGCATCCGCTACGTGGCCCCGCTGGTGATCGCCGGGACCATGACGGCGCTGCTGGCAGGACTCATGGCCCTGCTGGTCTGGGTCTTTTTGCTGGACCCAGTCGACGGGCTGCCCCTGCCCTTGCTGCTGATCAGCCTGGCCGTGCTGCTTCTGGTGGCCGGAGGCGTTCTGGCGGCTCTGATCCAGCGGCTGCGGGAGATCGGGAAAGGAGAGATTGATGATGCGAAAGACTACTAAGAAAAAGATCGCCCCTATTGTCATCACCGTCCTGGTAATCGCGTATATCGCACCCCTGATGGCAATCGTCCTGGGGGCCATGGGCCTGTGGAGCGGCGGGGAGACCGTGAACGTCATGTTCCCCCTGCTGTGCTGGTTGGTCGTGGGCGGCGCGGTGATCGCGGGTGCGCTCAAGGCCCTGCGGGAACGGCTGCGGGAGATCGACGGAGGGGAGGAAGAGGATGCCAGCCAATACTGACCGGCGCCGGAGAAAATACCGGCGGCAGGCCATGCTGGGAGTGGTGATGTTCGCTCTTTTGCAGCTGGCCGGCACGGCGTGCTTCGGTGCGCTGTGCCTGATCCCGGATCTGCCCCGGTGGCTGATGGTCCTGTTCGTAGTTTTGGCCGCCGCCTGCGCCGCGCTGATACTTCCGGCGCTGGTGGTGTTAAAGCAGAGATTCACAGAAATTGAAGGAGGAGAATTAGATGCTGCTGCTGAATATTGATTATATCCCCGGAGGGAAGGAATTTGAGGCCCTGGGCATTGCCAAGGGTACGGTGGTCCAGTCCAAAAACTTCGGTAAGGATTTCATGGCGGGTATGAAGACCCTGGTGGGCGGCGAGATCGCGGGCTACACGGAGATGCTGGTGGAGGCCCGGCAGATCGCCACCAAGCGCATGGTGGACGAGACGGAGTCCCTGGGGGCCGACGCCGTCATCAACATCCGCTACGGCTCGTCCTCCGTGATGCAAGGGGCCGCCGAGGTCATCGCCTACGGCACGGCGGTAAAGTTCAAATGATGACGGTCACCTTTCTGGGGCACAGCGGTTTCCTGGCGGAGCTGCCAACCGTGACACTGCTCTTTGACTGGTGGAAAGGGGAACTCCCGGCTTTGCGGCCGGGGGTCCCCCTGTATGTATTTGCCAGTCACCGGCATGAGGACCATTTTGACCCCAAAATCTTTGCTCTGGACGGCGGCCCCCGGGACGTCCGCTTTGTGCTGGGCCACGACATTAAGCTGAGTATACGGAATTTGGAGCGGTGGGGCGTCTCCCCCGGGACGGCGGAGAAGTGCCATATATTGAGGGGCGGCCAGACCTGTACCCTGCCCCAGGCCACAGTCGAGGCCCTGTCCTCCACCGACGAGGGGGAGGCCTTCCTGGTGAAGGCGGACGGCCTCACCCTTTTCCACGCCGGGGACCTGAACTGGTGGCACTGGGAGGGGGAGGACAAGGCCTGGAACAACAACATGGCCGCCAATTTCCAGCGGTACACGGAACCCCTGCGGGGGCGGCGCATCGACCTCGCCATGCTCCCCCTGGACCCCCGGCTGGGAGAGGACGGCTTCCGGGGGCCCAGACACTTTCTGGAGACGGCGGACATTTGTCATTTTCTCCCTATGCACCAGTGGGGGGACTTCGGCTTTACGGAGAAATTCCTGGCCCGCTGCCCGGAATTCAGACCGCAGACCGTCCCTGTCACGGAGGAGGGACAAGGATTCTCTCTGTAAGACGGAGCCTTTCTTTTCCCCAAGGCCCGGCGGCTTCATGAAGCCGCCGGGCCTCTGTGCCCTCAAAGAGACGAAACTCCGGGATATCTGGAATTTTTTATGCAATTTTTCCCTTTTCACCGGAGATGTTTCGTGGTATTATCTCCCTGTGCAAAAAAGTACTACCTATTTTCAGGGAGGCCGGTTATGAAGATTCTGTCTGATATCGAGATCGCGCAGCAGTGCGCCATGCGTCCCATCGCGGAGATTGCCCAGACCGCCGGGGTGGAGGGCAAATACCTGGAACTCTACGGCAATTACAAAGCCAAAGTGGACTACCGCCTCCTGCGGGAGAGCACACGGCCTGACGGGAAGCTGATTTTGGTGACCGCCATCAATCCCACCCCTGCCGGGGAGGGCAAGACCACCACCACGGTGGGTCTGGCGGACGCCATGCGCCGCCTGGGAAAAAACACGCTGGTGGCCCTGCGGGAGCCCTCTCTGGGCCCGGTGTTCGGCGTAAAGGGCGGAGCCGCCGGAGGCGGGTACGCCCAGGTGGTGCCCATGGAGGACATCAATCTCCACTTCACCGGGGACTTCCACGCCATCGGCGCGGCCAATAATCTGCTGGCGGCAATGCTGGACAACCACATCCAGCAGGGCAATCAGCTGGGAATTGACGTGAAGAAGATCACCTGGAAGCGCTGCGTGGACATGAACGACCGGCAGCTGCGCAGCATTGTGGACGGCCTGGGCGGCCGGATGCAGGGCGTGCCCCGGGAGGACGGGTTTGACATCACTGTGGCCAGCGAGATCATGGCGGTGCTGTGCCTGGCCGCGGACATCCCGGACCTGAAAGCCCGGCTGGGCCGGATGGTGGTGGGCTACACCTGCGACGGCAGGCCCGTCACCGCCCATGACCTGAAGGCCGAGGGGGCCATGGCCGCCCTTTTGAAGGACGCCCTGAAGCCCAATCTTGTCCAGACTCTGGAGGGGACGCCCGCCTTCATCCACGGCGGCCCCTTCGCCAACATCGCCCACGGGTGCAACTCCGTGATGGCCACCAAGATGGCCCTGCGGCTGGCGGACTATGCCGTCACCGAGGCGGGCTTCGGCGCGGATCTGGGGGCGGAGAAGTTCCTGGACATCAAATGCCGCCTGGCGGACTTGAAGCCCAGCGCTGTGGTGGTAGTAGCCACGGTCCGGGCGCTGAAAAATCACGGGGGCGTGGCCAAGGCGGACCTGAACGAGGAGAACCTGCCCGCCCTGGAGAGGGGCCTGCCCAATCTGCTCCAGCACGTGGACAACATCAAAAACGTCTTCGGCCTGCCCTGCGTGGTGGCCGTCAACGCCTTCCCCACGGACACCGCCGCCGAGCTGAAGCTGGTGGAGGACAAGTG
>NZ_CAJULS010000189.1 GCF_910587525.1 uncultured Oscillibacter sp.
AGGAGGGCCACATCGTGGGCAACCACACCTTCCACCACCCGGACATGTCCGCCATCAGCGACGAGAGCGCCTTCCGCACGGAGCTGGAGAGCCTGGCCGAGCGCTACGAGGAGACCACCGGCAAGCCCCTCTCCCACTTCTACCGCCCGCCCCAGGGCAAGTACAGCGAGGAGAACCTGCGGCAGGCCCAGGCCCTGGGGTACCACACGGTGTTCTGGTCCCTGGCCTACGTGGACTGGAACACCGATGACCAGCCCACCGCCCAGCAGGCCTATGACAAGCTCCTGCCCCGCATCCACGACGGGGCCATCGTCCTGCTCCACTCCACGTCCCGGACCAACGCCGAGATCCTGGACGACCTCCTCACCAAGTGGGAGGCCATGGGCTACACCTTCGCCTCCCTGGAGGAACTGCCGGGGGTGTGAGCTCCGGCGGAACCTTTCCCGATTTTTTGCGTCTATCCTGGTAGAGACCCAAAAAATGGGACAAGGAGGACCTGGAGCTGGAGACTAAGAGCTTCGACACTGCCTGCATGTCCCTGGACCAGGCGGTGTCGGGCATGGGGGGCCGCTATGGGACCCTCCACCAGCAGGGCAGTTACCGGAGCCTCTGCTGCACGGTCCGGGTGCCGTCGGAGAAATTCCGGCTGTTCCTGGACGAGGCCGGGACCGTGGGCCATGTCACCTACCGCAGTGAGTACACAGAGGACGTGGGGGAGGCGTACTACGACAGCGAGGCCCGCCTCGCCACCCAGCGGACCAAGCTGGAGCGCCTGCAAAAGCTCCTGGAGGAGGCGGCGGGGCTGGAGGACATCATCCTCCTGGAGCAGGCCCTGAGCGAGACGGAGCTCCAGATCGAGTACCTCACCGGCGACCTGCGCCGCTACGACAGTTTGATCGGCTACTCCACCGTCAACATCACTCTGGGGGAGGTCTACCGCCTGACCACCGGCGAGGAGGTGGTCCAGAGCTTCCCCCAGCGGCTTGCCGCCGCCTTCGGCACGGGCCTCCGCCGGGGCGCGGAGGGGCTGGAGGAGCTGACCATCGCCGTGGCCTCCAACTGGGTGGGCATCCTGGTGCTCGCCGCAGCGGGCACGGGGGTGTGGAGCTTCCTGCGCAGGAGAAAGCGGCGCAAGACGCCCCCCGCGCCTCCGGCGGATGGGGAGTAGATTTTCCCTTGCATTGGAGCCCACTCTATGCTATACTTTTTCCGGCCTCCGTCCCACAGGGCGGGGGCCGGATATCTTGCGACACTGGAGGCGTATCCTCTTGCGAATGAAATGGAAGAGCGTCCTGGCGGCGGTCCTGCTGGCGGCGCTGGTGCTCCTGGGGGCGGACATCCGGTACGGGACGGTCACCGGCAGGCACTGCCGCCTTCCGGTGCTGATGTACCACCACTTCTCCCAGGAGGCGGGGAGCGGCTTCACGGTCTCCGCCGCCCGGTTCCGGGAGCAGATGTCCGCCCTGAAGGCGGCGGGCTATACGGCGGTCAGCATCGCCCAGGTGGTGGACTACGGCCAAGGGGGCACGCCCCTGCCGGACAAGCCTGTCCTCATCACCATGGACGACGGCTACACCAGCAACCTGGACATCGCCGCCCCCATCCTGGAGGACTTGGGGCTGTGCGCCGCAGTCTTTGTCATCGGCATCAACGAGGGGGAGGCGGTCAGCGCCCATACCGGCGAGGCACTCACCCCGCCCCGGTTCTCCTTCGAGGAGGCCGCGCCCTGGGTGGAAAAGGGGGTGCTGGACCTCCAGAGCCACACCTACGACATGCACCAGCGGCCCCAGACCGGGGGCGTCTCGGGCCGGGAGGGGGCGCTGAAAAAAGAGGGCGAGAGCGCGGAGGACTACCGGGACGCCCTCCTGGAGGACTTCGAGCAGTACTGCCGCCGCCGGGAGGGCCGGGTGTCCACGCCCCTGACGGCCCTCTCCTACCCCTTTGGCCTCTGCTCCGGGGAGACGGACCGGGTGCTGGAGGAGGCGGGGGCGGTGCTCACCGTCACGGTCCGGGAGCACTGCAACACCGTCTTCGCCGGACGTCCCGGAACCCTCCGCCGCCTGGGGCGGTTCAACGTGGATTAGGACATCACCGGCGAGGCCCTGGTGCGCAAGCTGGAGCGCTGGGGGCGGGGGTTCTTCGTATAAAAGCTTGTCCGCAGGGCGCACACCCTGCGGACAAGCCTTTTTTACATGGGCCGCAAATTTTTGTCCAGCCTGCCGGTGATCCAGGCAAGCCGTTTTTCCCGCCCGGCGCTGGTCTTGGCGTCCAGGTACGCCCGGGCGTAGGTCTTTTGGACCGACGGGGGCATGGCCTGGAAATTGGTGAACGCGGGCTCGCGGCCCTCCAGCAGGGAGGTCAGGCGGGACACCTCCTCCGCCCCGGCCTCCATGGGGTCCGGAGCGTACCACTGGCCATTGGCCTTGGCCGCTTCGACAGCCTCCCTGCCGGAAGCGGTCATGAGCCCCCGGGCCTCCAGGTCCCCGGCCAGGGCCCGGTTCTTGGCCGACCACCTGCTGTTCTCTCTGCGCCGGGAGAAGTACTTCTTATAGGAGAGATCGTCGATACGCCGCATCTGCCCGTCGATCCAGCCGAAGCAGAGAGCCTCCTCCAGGGCCTCGGCGGCTTTGAGGGTCTTGGGCCCGCCGGGCTTGCCGAAGAGCAGCCAAACGCCCCCGCTGGTCTGACCGTTATCGGAAAGCCACGCCCGGAACGCCTCCCTGGTGGGAAATTCCATGATATAGTCGCCACAGTTGAAAAAGAGCAAAGGATATGGTAAAATAAAACCATGAGTTATTCAAAAGACTACCGGGAACGGACAATAGAATATCGCAAGGAAGGACATACGCTGGAGGAGACCCATCAGGTGTTCAAGGTATCGAGATCCACCATACAAAAATGGGAAAAGCAGCTGAAGGAAACGGGGGACTTAGGAAAGAAAGAGCTGCATCGAGATTTTCGAAAGATCGATCCTGAAAAATTGAGGACCTATGTGGCAGAACATCCAGATGCATATCAAAGGGAAATGGCGGAGGCATTCGGATGCAGCCCAAGCGGCATTCGTGACGCACTGCAGCGGTGTCAGATCACAAGAAAAAAAAGACGACCAGGTATCAGGAACAGGAAGAACAAAGGGTAGCAGCGTATCAGGAGCAAATCAAGGATATCCCACCAGAAAAGATTGCCTATGTGGACGAATGCGGCATCGATACCTACCTGTACCGTGAATATGGGTATGCGTCCCGAGGCCAACAGGTATTTGGGCGCATCAGCGGGCGCAGATACCAACGCTGTGGGATTGTTGCCGCAAAAATGGGTCATCAGATCATTGCGCCCTTTCAATACAGCGGAACAATGGACAGCCGCCTGTTCGACTTCTGGTTTTCTCATCAGCTTCTGCCATCTCTGGACAAAG
>NZ_CAJULS010000190.1 GCF_910587525.1 uncultured Oscillibacter sp.
CGTCGATGCCCCGGGTGGGCTCGGACACAAAGAGGAACTTGGGCTCCAGGGCAAAAGCCTTGGCCAGGCACACCTTCTGCTGGTTGCCGCCAGAGAGCTCTCTGGCGTTCTGTTTGGAACTGGTACACCTGATCTGCAGCTCATCAATGTATTTCTGCGTCACCGCATGGATGGCCTTCTCATCACGCCATTTGATGGCGCCACCAAACAGCTTTTTCAGGAACTTATTCTGAATCTGCATAGCAGGGAAAGCGATATTCCACTCCAGCGTCTCGTCCAGCAGCAACCCCACTTCCCGGCGGTCCTCCGACACGAAGGCCAGGGAGGCGTCCAGGCACTTCCGGGGGCTGTTCAGGGAAATCGCCTGTCCGTCAAACTCCACGGTGCCGCCGGCTTCATAGAGGCCCATGACGCCGTTGGGAATCCCCAGCTTGCCCTGGCCGGCAAGACCCCCGATCCCCAGGATCTCGCCTTCGCGCACATCCAGGGAGACGTTGCGCACCGTTTCGCCGGGCATATCCACCCAGAGGTTCTTGATGGACATGATGGTCCTTGCATCAGGTGTCTCGGCCTTCACCTCCGCAGGCGCAGAACCGCTCTGCACATCGCGGCCCACCATCCAGCGGGTGATGTCGTCCACGCTGGTCTCCTTGGCGGGCACATCCCGGACCACATGGCCGTCCCGCATAACCACTACCTTGTCGCACACCGCGAGGATCTCGTGGAGGCGGTGGGTAATGAAGATCACGGAGATCCCCTGGGCGGACATGCCCCGGATGGACACCAGCAGGGCCTCCGCCTCCTTCTCCGTCAACACGGCGGTGGGCTCGTCCAGGATCAGCAGCTTTAGCTGGTCCTTGCTCAACTCCCGGGCAATCTCCGTAAACTGCTTGTGTCCCACAGGCATGCTGCTGATGACCATCTTGGCGTCGATCTCCACACCCATCTTCCGGATGGCCGCCGCAGACCGGCGTTCCATCTCCTTATAGTCCAGTGTGTTGAGCCGCTCACCGAACACCTGGGAGATCACATTGCGCTTCTGAGGTTCCCGGTTGAGCAGAATATTCTCGGTAGCCGTGAAGCCGGGAATGAGGGAGAACTCCTGGTGGACCATGCCGATGCCCGCCTTCAGCGCATCGAAGGGGGTATTGAACACCGCCTTCTCGCCGTTGATGAGGACTTCACCCTCATAGCCGCCGGTCTCCCGGATCACATCCATGCCAAAGAGAATCTTCATCAGTGTGGACTTGCCTGCGCCATTCTCACCGCACAGGCCCAGGACCTCTCCCTCGCCCAGTGTGAAATTGATGTCGGTGAGGACCTGGTTACCGAAGAAGTCCTTTTTGATGCTGCGCATCTCCAGCAGAGGAGCATATGAATTACCTATTGAAATCACACCCTTTATCTAATAAAAAGCCCTGTATTCACAACCGCAAACGCCGTCCGGGTCTTTTTCATCGCGGTCACAGAGAATTCTCGTCCCTTTGCCATTTCCAGTTGTGAATACAGGTTGGTTGTAAGAAACAGGGGGAGGATGAACCTCCCCCCTGTTTCCATTGTCGATTCTCTACAAAAATCCCGTGCGCAGATTACTTCACGGTGAAGTACTTCTCAGGCACCTCAATATCGGTGGCACCCATGAACTTGCCGGGATTGCCCATGATATAGGTGTCCTGATAGATCAGGAACACGTTGTCCTCCTTAACGCCGGTATCAGCATTGGTGTAACCGGAGCCGTTCCAGGCGGCCTTGGGAGAGTACTCCTGCAGGGCGGCGGCCACATCGTCCATATTGGTGATCTCGCTCTTGCCTTCGATGACGTTGATGGCATGCTGGGCAAGGCCGGCGGACAGGCAGTAACCGTAGGAATAAGCCCAGGTGCCGAAACGGCCGTCGCCGCCGGCATCCACAACGGCCTGTTCCACCTTGGCCAGGATGGCGTCAAAGTCGCCGGCCTCGGCAGTCAGGTCCAGATCGCCCAGAGCATTGGGATAGCCCATCAGAGGAGAGGGCAGGT
This sequence comes from uncultured Oscillibacter sp., assembly GCF_910587525.1. Classification (GTDB taxonomy): domain Bacteria; phylum Bacillota; class Clostridia; order Oscillospirales; family Oscillospiraceae; genus Oscillibacter. The sequence goes on from NZ_CAJULS010000190.1 coordinate 2,018, forward strand.
CGGCCTCGATGAAGTAGCCGCCCAGCTCCAGCAGGCGCTGCAGCAGAGGAGCGGTGTGGGCGTCGTTGGTGCAGAAGTAAGCGGAATTCTGGCCGTACTTCTGAATCCACTCGGGGGCCTTCTCCAGCACGTAAGCCTGGGCGCCGGTGACGCCCACGTCAGTGGTGGGATCGGGCGCGGTCTCCAAGACAAACTCCATGTTGAACTCCTTGCAGGCCTCTTCCATAACGGCCACGCGGCGGCTCATGGTCTCATAGGACATATGCCGGGGGAAGGAGATGTGGACGAAGGTGTCGCAGCCCAGCTCATGGGCAGTGCGGATGATCAGGTAGCCGCGGGAAACAAAGTCGTTGTTGCAGACCAGGTCGGCAGAGGCGCCCACAACGGGCAGGTCCTCGTGAGCCTCGCCGGCAATACACAGGATGTCGGGGCGGCGCTCCTTGATCTGGGTAAAGGCCTCAGCAGTACCGGGGACGGACTGATTAACGATAACGGCCTTCATCAGGGGATCGTCGGACATGTTGACGATGGTCTGGATGGTGGTCTCCAGCTCCTCGGTGAAGTTGTCGGGATAGGTGGCGAGCTTCACCTTGTCCTCGCCATACTTGGCCTGAATGGCCTCAGCGCCGCGCAGATCGTCCTCAGACTGGGACACAGTGCCGGTGATGATACCGATGTGCCAGTCCTCGGCGGAAGCGACGCTGCCCTCCTGGGGCTGGTCGGTGCTGCCCGCGTCCGGGGCGGGCGTGTTGGCGGGAGCATCGCTCTTGCCGCCGCATCCGGCGAGGGCAAGAACCATCACCAGCGCCAGCAGGATGCTGAGAAACTTCTTCATTGCAAACCTCCAAAATTTTTTGTGATCCCGGCGTACAGACTCCCCCTCATGGTTTGTCCACAAACCATGAAAAAAGGCGTACGCCTTTTGAACCTTATTTATTTTAACAAAAATTTCATTTTTGTCAACCGTATTTTCCACATTTGCCGCAAATAATCCAACCATTCTCCCTCTCCACCCCCTCGGGCGGAAAACACGCTGGAAAAATTGAAAACTCCCATCTTGCCAAGCTCCCCTTCTCTGCGTATAATTAAACATATATATCTTTCGAAAACGGTGGTGGTACAGAAATGTCATTAAAGGAAACAATTACGAATATTCTGTTTGGCACAAAACCGGAGACGGAAGCGGGCGATGATGCGGACGCGGAACAGAAAACCGCTGCGGAGGAGACTGCCTCGGAGCCCCTGGTGGCCGGCAGCATAGATCCGGCCCGGCTGGAGCTTCCCCCAGACCACCCCCTCCTCCGCCTCTATGACCTGCGCCGGAGAAAGTCCGGCTATCTTCCGGCGCCCCGCCTCTCTCTGGA
>NZ_CAJULS010000191.1 GCF_910587525.1 uncultured Oscillibacter sp.
AGATCTTAATCCAGACCTGGCCGCCGCGCTTAGTGTGGCGGGTCATGGCGATACGGGCGGCCTCGATCTGGTTGCTGGTGATCCAGGCCGGCTCCGTGGCCACCAGGCCAAACTCGCCGTAGGCCAGGGTGTTGCCGCGGGTGGCCTTACCGGTCATACGGCCCCGGTGCACCCGGCGGTACTTAACTCTCTTCGGCATCAGCATTACTGCGCCCCTCCTTCCTTGGGAGCCGCGGGGGCTGCGGGGGCAGCGGGGCGGCTGGTGTTGGTGTTGGGCCGGAACTGGGGACGGCCGCCCTGGCCGCCGGGTCCGCGGTTGAAGCCGCCGCCCTGACGGTCGCGGTTAAAGCCGCCGCCCTGGCCCCGATTGAAGCCGCCGCGGCGGTCACCATCCCGGCGGGGACGGCGCTCCCGGCGCTCCTGATAGGGCTTGGAGGTATCCATGGTGCGGGGGGTGGTCCGCAGGGTCTGGCTCAGAACCTCGCCCTTGTAGATCCACACCTTTACGCCGATGCGGCCAAAGGTAGTGGCAGCTTCCGCGAAGCCATACTCAATGTCGGCGCGGATGGTCTGCAGGGGAATGGTGCCCTCGTGGTAGTGCTCTACGCCGGCGATCTCGCGTCCGCCCAAACGGCCGGAGCAGCAGGTCTTGATGCCCTTGGCGCCGGCGCGCATAGCGCGGGCCATGGCGTTCTTCATGGCGCGGCGGTGGGAGATGCGCTTCTCCAGCTGCTGGGCGATGTTCTCCGCCACCAGCTGAGCGTTCATGTCAGGGTTGCGCTCCTCCACGATGTTCAGCTTCACCTTCTTGCCGATGAGCTTCTCAACGGCCAAACGGTACTGCTCGATCTGCTCACCGCCTTTGCCGATGACCATACCGGGCCGGGCACAGTGCAGGAAGATGGTGACTACGTCGTTGCTGCGCTCGATCTCGATCTTGGGGACGCCGGCGCCGTACAGGGTCTTCTTCAGGTACTTGCGGATCTTCTGATCCTCCACGATCAGATCGCCGACCTTCTCGTCACTGGCATACCAACGGGAATCCCAGTCTTTGATGACGCCCACACGAAGGCCGTGGGGATTTACTTTCTGTCCCATAAAACTGTTCTCCTCCCTCTTATGCCTTTTCCGCCACAGCCAGGGTGACGTGAGAAGTGCGCTTGTTGATACGGTAGGCGCGGCCCTGGGCCCGGGGCATCATCCGCTTGAGGATGGGGCCGGGGGTGGCGAACACCTCAGAGACCACCAGCTTGCTGGGGTCCATGCCGAAATTGTTTTCGGCGTTTGCGACAGCGCTCTTCAGCAGCTTCTGGAGAGGCTCGGAGGCAGACTTGTGGGTCTGCATCAGAATGGCCATGGCGGTGCCGGCATCTTTGCCGCGGATCAGGTCGCAGACGATCTGGACCTTCCGGGGAGAGATGCGGACATAGCGCAGATAGGCCTTAGCGGTTTTGTTTTCCATGTTCAGCATCCTCCTTTACTCAGTCCTTCCGGTGTCCGCGGAAGGTACGGGTGGGGGCGAACTCGCCCAGCTTGTGGCCCACCATATCCTCCTGGATATACACGGGCACATGCTTGCGCCCGTCGTGGACGGCGATGGTATGGCCCACAAAAGCAGGGAAGATGGTGGAGCTGCGGCTCCAGGTCTTCAGCACTTTCTTCTCGTTTTTCGCATTCATTTCCTCGACCCGCTTCAGAAGCTCCGGGGCAACATACGGGCCTTTTTTGATGGATCTGCTCATATTTTACTTGCCTCCCTTACTTCTCATTACGGCGCTTGACGATGAACTTGCTGGTGGGATTCTTCTTCTTCCGGGTCTTGTAACCCATGGCGGGCTTGCCCCAGGGGGTCACAGGGCCGGGACGGCCAACCGGGGCGCGGCCCTCGCCGCCGCCGTGGGGGTGGTCGCAGGGGTTCATGACGGAGCCCCGGACGGTGGGACGCCAGCCCATGTGGCGCTTGCGGCCCGCTTTGCCGATGTTGATGTTGGCGTGGTCAATGTTCCCCACCTGGCCAATGGTGGCCATGCAGTTGGTCCGAACAATGCGGACCTCGCCGGAGGGCATGCGGATCTGGGCGTCGCCGCCCTCTTTCGCCATGAGCTGGGCGGCGGTTCCGGCGGAGCGCACCAGCTGGGCGCCGTTGCCGGGGTGGAGCTCGATGTTGTGGATCATGGTGCCCACGGGAATGTTGGCCAGGGGGAGGGCGTTGCCCTCCTTGATGTCGGCGCTGGGGCCGGACTCCACCTTGTCGCCGGCCTTCAGGCCCACGGGGGCCAGAATGTAGCGGCGCTCGCCGTCCTCATACTCCAGGAGGGCGATGTTGGCGGAGCGGTTGGGGTCGTACTCCAGGCGGAGGACGGTGGCGAACATATCGTGTTTGTCGCGCTTGAAGTCGATGACACGGTATTTCCGCTTGTTGCCGCCGCCCCGGTGGCGGACGGTGATGCGGCCGTAGCTGTTCCGACCGGCGCTCTTTTTCAGGGTCTCGGTGAGCTTGGGCTCGGGCTTGGCCTTTTTGTCAATGCCGTCGAATCCGGAGACCGTCATCTGACGCCGGGAGGGAGTCGTCGGCTTAAAGGTTTTAATAGACATTTGTCGTTACACTCCTTCCGTAGAATCAGACCATGCCTTCAAAGAACTCGATGGTCTTGGAATCGGGGGTCAGCTGGACGTAGGCCTTTTTCCAGGTTTTCGTCATGCCGGGACGGCCCGCGCCCATGCGCTTTTCCTTGCCGGGCACCGTCAGGGTGTTGACGGCGGCCACCTTTACGCCGAAGATTTCCTCTACGGCTTTCTTGATTTCCACCTTACCGGCGTCCTTGGCCACCTCGAAGACGTACTTCTTGCCGGCGGCTCCGGCCATGGCCCGCTCGGTGATGACGGGGCGGATCACAATATCGTATGCGGTCATTACGCGTACACCTCCTCGATTTTAGCGAGGGCGGCCTGATCCACCACCAGGTACTTGGCGTTTACGATGTCATAGACATTCAGCTGCGCCGCGGGGGTGGTCAGCACGCCGGGAAGGTTCCGGGCGCTCTTGACGATCGTCTCGTCCATGGCGGGGGTCACCACCACGGCCTTGCCGTCGACCTTGACAGCGTTCAGGAACTTGCGGAACTCGGCGGTTTTGATTTCCGTCTGCTTGATGGCGTCGATGACCACCAGGCAGCCCTCGGCGGCCTTGGCGGAGAGGACGGACTTCAGGGCCAGGCGGCGGACCTTCTTGTTTACCGTATAGCGGTAGCTGCGGGGCTTGGGGGCGAAGGCGATGCCGCCGTGGGTCCACTGGGGGGCCCGGGTGCTGCCCTGGCGGGCGTGGCC
>NZ_CAJULS010000192.1 GCF_910587525.1 uncultured Oscillibacter sp.
TGATCTGCCGCAGCGCGGCCACCTCCGCCTCGCCGTAGTCCCGGTAGCCGTTCTCACTGTTCCGCCGGGGCGTCAGCAGACCCTCGGCCTCGTAAAAGCGGATGTTTTTCTTTGTGATGCCCACCAGGGCCTCCACCTCGTTGATTTTCAGACGGTTCACCTCGCTTTCTGATATGATGATATACCTTCCAGAAGGGGGAAGGTCAAGAGTTTTTTGAAAAAAGTTTTCTTTTGCAGGTCCCCACCCCTGCGCGGGCCGCTCCTCCAGAAGCGCAGGGACCCCTCCTCCACCGGGGTTTGGAGGGAACCGCTTCCCTTTTTCCCCGTTTCATGTTATAATTCCCCCATGGAAGAAAAAATTCTGACAAGTGAAAATCCTCTGGCCCTCCTGCCGGAGCCCCTTCTGGCCTGGTACCGGGCCAGCGCCCGGGATTTGCCCTGGCGGCACACGGCGGACCCCTACCACATTTGGGTCTCGGAGATCATGCTCCAGCAGACCCGGGTGGCAGCAGTGCTGGGGTATTATGCCCGGTTTCTCGCGGCCTTCCCCACGGTGGAGGCCCTTGCCGCCGCGCCGGAGGACCGCCTGATGAAACTGTGGGAGGGCCTTGGCTATTACAGCCGGGCCCGGAACCTCCAGAAGGCGGCGAAACTGGTGGCGGAGCGGGGCGCCTTCCCCGGTACCTATGGGGGCCTGCTGGCCCTGCCGGGGATCGGAGAGTACACCGCCGGGGCCATTGCCTCGGCGGCCTTTGGGCTCCGGGAGCCGGCGGTGGACGGCAACGTTCTCCGCTGTGTCGCCCGCCTGACGGACTGCCATGACGACATCGCCGCCCCGGGGACGAAGAGGGCCGTTCAGGAGCAGGTCCGCGGCCTGATGCCGGAGGCGGAGGCGGACGTGCGCATTTTCAACCAGGCCGTGATGGAGCTGGGGGCTACGGTCTGCGTCCCCAACGGTCCGCCGAAGTGCGATGCCTGTCCCGCCCGGGACTTCTGCCTGGGCCGTCTCCGGGGCACGGCGGAGAGCCTGCCGGTGAAGGCGGCGAAAAAGGCCCGCCGGGTAGAGGAGAAGACGGTGTTTCTGCTGCTGCGAAACGGGGAAATCGCCCTGCGGCGGCGGCCGGACGCGGGTCTCCTGGCAGGGCTGTGGGAGTTTCCCAACACGGAGGGCACGCTGGACGAGGCGGAGGCCGCGGCGGCGGTGCGGGCCTGGGGCCTGGAGCCCAAGGCCTGGAGACGAAAGCTGACGGCAAAGCACATTTTCACCCATGTGGAGTGGCGCATGACCGGCTACGCCCTGGAGACCGCCGGTGCGGGCCCGGCGGAGTTCCGCTGGGCGGACGGGGCCGGGCTGGAGGCCCACGCGGTGCCCTCGGCCTTTGCCCGGTACTATGGGGAGGCCCGGAGTCTGCTGGAGGAGAGATAGCATGGCGGTATTGCGGATCTTACTGGCTGTTGTGATGACGCTGGGGCGGCTACTGCCCTTTTTGATCGTGGGCGTGCTACTGTTTTTGGTGCGGTGGCGGTCTGTCCGGAAGGGCGCGGGGCCAAAGTTCAGGGGGCCGGTGTATACGGTGGACTACGAGGAAGTAGAGGACGAGGAGGAGTGACAATGGCCTTCTGGAAAAAATCTGAGGACCCCTGGGACATGGACCCCGCCAAAAAGCGGGCCAAACAGGAGCGGGAGCCTATCGAAAATCCCCTGAACACCCTGCGGGATTGGAGCGAGGAGCGCAGAGCCAAAGCCGCCGCCAAACAGGCGGAGTGGGAGGCCCAGCCCAAGGAGGTCTGTCCCTGGTGCGGCAAGGAGATGGAGCGGGGATATCTTGCCGCCAGCCGGAGCGGCATCATCTGGACGCCGGGCCGGATGACCACACGAGCCGCGTGGATCGGGCCGTCCAGGGAGGTCCGGGACCGGCGGCTGCAGGTGGACAATGAGGGATTCCTGGCGAACTATAAGACCACGTGGTACTGTGAGGACTGCAAAAAAATGACCATCGACGCCTCCGGGCTTCTCAGCCCTGAGAACACAGACCGGTGGTCGGCCCTGGAGGAACCGGAGAAAACCGAGTCTGCCGGGGAGGGGGAGGAGGCCCCATGATCTGCCGCCTCTGTCCCCGGAACTGCGGCGCGGAGCGGACAGAAACCCTCTCCGGCGGCGTGTGCGCCATGCCCTCCGCTCCGGTGGCTGCCCGCGCTATGCTGCACCAGTGGGAGGAGCCCTGCCTCACCGGGGAGCGGGGAGCCGGGACGGTGTTCTTCTCCGGATGCAATCTCAGGTGTGTCTTCTGCCAGAACGCGCCTATCTCTCAGGGGGGCGCGGGGAAGATTCTGACCGCCGTGCGCCTGCGGGAGATTTTCCATGAGCTCATCGCCCAGGGGGCGGCCTGTATCGATCTGGTGACCCCCACCCACTTCACCCCCGCCATTCTGGAGGCCCTGGGGGAGGAGCTCTGGCCGGTGCCGGTGGTGTGGAACTCCGGCGGGTACGAGCGGGCGGAGACGCTGCGGCTTTTGGAGGGCAGGGTCCAGGTGTACCTGCCGGATCTGAAATATGCCCTGCCGGGCCCGGCGGAGCGGTACTCCGGCGCGGCGGATTATTTTGATTGGGCCTCCGCCGCCATTTTGGAGATGTTTCGTCAGACGGGGCCGTACCGGATGGAGGGCGGCCTGCTGAAATCCGGCGTGCTGATCCGGCACCTGATCCTGCCGGGGGAGCTGGAGAACACCCGGCGGGTAATCGACTGGGTGGCGGAGACTTTCCGCCCCGGAGAGGTGCTGTTTTCCCTCATGAGCCAGTACACGCCCCAGCCCGGGGCGGGGGGAAAACTTGCCCGTCATGTGACGAAGGGGGAGTACCGCGCCGCGGCGGACTATATGGCCAACTGCGGGATTGCCGACGGCTATACGCAGGAGCGGACCTCCGCCCGGGAGGAGTATACGCCTGCATTTGATATGCGGGGCATATGAGGGGGAGGCCCCCCGCGGGGGACGGGGACGCGGGATTGTGCCGCTTTGCGGCACAGAATGCACCCTCCATTTTCTCTTTTTCTGCGCGCAGAAAAAGAGAAAACCCTCCAGAGGGCCCTCTCGCCGCTTCGCGGCTCACCTTGGCGGGCCGTGCACGGTCCAAAAGAGAAAAAGACTTTTTGGTGGTTGCGGAAATCTTCCGCTTCGATTGAAGGGCGCTTAGCAGACTTGATGCGTGGACGCAAGGACTTTCTTCTCTTCCCGCGCTTCGCGCCTGGCTGGCTCCGTGCGGAGAAGA
>NZ_CAJULS010000193.1 GCF_910587525.1 uncultured Oscillibacter sp.
TGGACCGCGACAAGCGCTGGGACCGGGTGGAGCAGGCCTATGACGCCATGGTCTATGGCGAGAGCGCCGTCTCCAATCCCGACCCCGTGGCCGCCGTGAAGGCCTCCTATGCCGCCGGGGTCACCGACGAGTTCGTGGAGCCCGTGGTCTGCGACCCGGATGGCACCATCTCCGACAACGACAGCGTCATCTTCTTCAACTTTCGGCCCGACCGGGCCCGGGAGATCACCCGTACGCTGGTAGACCCGGAGTTTGACGGCTTTACCCGCCAGCTCTTCCCCGTCACTTTTATCTGTAACACGGAGTACGACGCCACCATGCCCAATGTGGAGGTGGCCTATCCCCGCAATACCGTGAAAAACGGCCTGGGCGAGTACCTCAGCCAAATGGGCCTTACCCAACTGCGCATTGCCGAGACGGAGAAGTACGCCCATGTCACCTTCTTCTTCAACGGCGGCAGCGAGACCGTATTCCCCGGCGAGGACCGGGTGCTGGTCCCCTCCCCCAAGGTGGCCACCTATGACCTCCAGCCGGAGATGAGCGCCCTGGAGGTCTGCGACAAGTGCGTGGAGCGCATTGAGTCCGGGGCCTACGACGTGGTAATCCTGAACTTCGCCAACTGCGACATGGTGGGCCACACCGGCGTGTTTGACGCCGCCGTCAAGGCCGTGGAGACCGTGGACGAGTGCGTGGGCCGGGTGGTGGATGCCACGCTGAAAATGGGAGGCATTGCCATGATTACCGCCGACCACGGCAATGCCGAGCAGATGGTGGAGCCCGATGGCAGTCCCATGACCGCCCACACCACCAATTTGGTGCCCTTTATCCTCTGCGGCGCCGGGTCGGAGCTGCGGACCGACGGACGTTTGGCGGACATCGCCCCCACCATCCTGGATGTGATGGGCCTGGCCTGTCCTCCGGAGATGGACGGAAAGACGCTGATTGTGAAATAAGTCATACCGCGTTTTATGACAAAGGACCGGGACGCCGCGGCATCCCGGTCCTTTTCGGTTTTTATATCCTGGGCGCAGTCAAAACGGCAAGCGCCGGGCTTCGCCCAGACCCGCCAGGGCTTTACCCTGGACCCACCGCCCTTTTCAAAGGGCGGCTCTAAATTTTAACTTACTGCTTGGGGTCCTCGGTATCAAACACCGCCTTGGCGCTGGCCGCCAGGCCCGCCAGCCCCTGGAGCTCGCTGGGGATGATGATCTTGGTGGCCTTGCCGTCCGCTACCTTCTGCATAGCCTCCAAAGCCTTGAGCTTCACCACCTGGTCGTTGGGAGCGGCGTCGTTCAGCAGCTTCAGGGAGTCCGCCAGGGCCTGCTGCACCTGCATGATGGCCTGGGCCTCCGCCTCGGCGGCCATGATGCGGGCCTCCTTCTCGCCCTCGGCTTTCAGGATGGCGGCCTGCTTGGCGGCGTCGGCCTTCAAAATGGCGGACTGCTTCTCACCCTCGGCCACCAGGATCTGGGACTGCTTGGTGCCCTCGGCCTGGAGGATAGACTCGCGGCGCTCACGCTCCGCCTTCATCTGCTTCTCCATGGCGTTCTGAATCTCCTTGGGCGGGATGATGTTTTTCAGTTCCACCCGGTTGACCTTGATGCCCCAGGGGTCCGTGGCCTCGTCCAGAATGGCCCGCATCCGGGAGTTGATGATGTCGCGGCTGGTGAGGGACTGGTCCAGCTCCATGTCGCCGATGATGTTGCGGAGGGTAGTTGCCGTCAGGTTCTCAATGGCGTTCATGGGGTGCTCCACACCGTAGGTATACAGCTTGGGATCGGTGATCTGAAAATAGATGACCGTGTCGATCTGCATGGTGACATTGTCCTTGGTAATAACGGGCTGGGGAGCAAAATCCGCCACCTGTTCTTTCAGGGACACTTTTTTGGCGATACGCTCGATAAAGGGAACTTTCAGATGCAGTCCCACGTTCCACACCACCCGGAAGGCGCCCAGCCGCTCCACCACATAGGCCCGGGACTGCTGGACAATGACGATGTTGCTGATCAGCAGGATCAGAATCAGCACCACCAGAACGACGATGGCAATCACTCCAAAGTTAATCATGACACTACCTCCGCTTTTTCCTCAGATTTTTTTACAAAGAGCTTTACGCCCTCCATGCGCTGGATCTCCACACAGCTCCCCGCGGGAATCGCCTCCCCGCAGGCGCTGCGGGCGGTCCAGGTCTTTCCGTCTACGTACACCGCACCGGTGGCGGCGGCGTTGTCGATATCCTCCGACACCTGGGCGGTCTTGCCGATGACCCGGTCCAGATTGGTAGGAACGTGGCGGCTCTTTCCAAACCGCGCCACCAGCGGGCGGGTCGCCGCCAGAGCCACGGCGGAGACCGCCGCGAAGACCACCAGCTGGAGCGTTATGCTCAATCCGCCCAGGGCGGCGAAAAACGCTCCTACGGAGCCCACTGCAAACCACACGGACACAAGGCCCGCCGTGACCGCCTCCACCGCCCCGAAGAGGACGGCTGCACACAGCCATAGCCACATCATAGGAAAATACCTCCTTTCACCATACAGGGTCCTTGGCTTCGTGATAATATGTATTATAGCATACTCGAAGGAGAATTGCGTTTCAATTCGGTAACAATTCTGAATTGGGGAAATTTGGCTGGTGGTTGCCCTGACGGGCAGGGGATTCAGCCATAACGATGGCTAGGCAGATGCACGGTCCGCCAAGGTGAGCTGCGAAGCGGCGAGAGGGTCCCCCCTGGAGAGTTTTCTCTTTTTCTGCGCTCAGAAAAAGGGAAAATGGAGGGTGCACCCCCCGTCCCCGCCCGCGGCGGGACCCCCCTCGTCCCCCCCCCCTTGTGGGGCGGCCTCCCCGTCTCCCGCAGGGAATACCCTATTATGATTTGACATTTTTCCACAAGAATGGTATTTTTATTAAAAAAGAAGGGAGCCCTCCCTATGACATTGACCGTCCCCTGCCTCTTCGGCCTGGAGAGCTTGGTCTCCGGCGAGATGAAACGTCTGAACTTAAAAGGTGTCCGGGCCGAGAACGGCCGCGTCCACTGTGAAGGAACTATGCTTGACATTGCCCGTCTGAACTTGAACCTTCGCTGCGGCGCCCGGGTGCTGATGGAGCTGGGCTCCTTCCCCGCGCCGGATTTCGAGGCTCTGTTCCAAGGCGTGCTGGCCCTGGCCTGGGAGGACTATATCCCAAAGGACGGCGAGTTCCCTGAAAAGGGATACTTCCTGACAAGCTAGCTGCACTCTGTCCCCGCCT
>NZ_CAJULS010000194.1 GCF_910587525.1 uncultured Oscillibacter sp.
GCATGTCGGTGACCACGGTGCCGGGAGAGTTCTTGGCCATGTCATAGGCCTCCCGCAGGGAGTTGATCTTTACCACATTGTTGCCGTAAAACGGCGCTTCGATGATGGAGCGGGTTTTGGAAAAACCGACCTTTCCGGGCCCGATCTCAGTTCTGGGGTAGTAAGCTCTTGTGGACATAAAAACTCCTCCTGTTGAATTGTTTTTCTATTCTGGAAAATGCGCTGATTTGGCTATATCATACCGCAGTCTTTTGGAAAAAGCAAGGGCGAAAACGATTAAATACCGGGTTTTTCCCGGAGCGCCTCCGCCAGGGCGGCGAAGTCCTGAAGGGTCAGCCGCTCCCCACGCACATCCGGCGGCAGGCCGCAGCTTGCGATGGCGGACTGAACGGCCGGCTTGTCCCATCCCGGAAGGGCGGCGGAAAGGCTGTTGACCAGGGTTTTCCGCCGCAGCAGGAAGGCCCCCCGCAGGACTTTGAAGAAAAATGCCTCGTCGGAGATCTCCACGGCGGGGCGGTTCCGCCGGACGCACCGCAATACAGCGGAGTCCACCTTCGGCGCGGGAAGGAACTTGTCCCGGGGCACCTCGAAAAGCATTTCCACCTCCATGCGGTACTGGAGAAAGAGGGAGAAGGCGCCGCCCTCCGAAGAGCCCTGAGGCGCAGAGAGCCGCTGGGCCACCTCTTTTTGAATCAGCACAGTGACAGACTGGAAGCAGGGGGTCTCCACGAATTTTTGCAGCGCAGGGGAAGTGATATTGTAGGGCAGGTTGGCGCAGACAATGGGCGTCAGACCCTGGAATTTCTCCGCCGCCAGGGCGGCCAGGTCCAGCCGCAGGGCGTCCCCCTGGAGGATCTCTACGTTGGAGAAGGGAGCCATGGTCTCCGCCAGCACCGGCAGGAGGGTCTTGTCCAGCTCAACGGAGACCACCTTTCCGGCCCGCCGGGCCAGCTCCGCCGTCAGGGGGCCGATGCCGGGCCCGATCTCCAGCACGCCGCAGGTCTCATCCGCGCCGGAGGCCGCGGCAATGTCTGCCGGAACCTGGGGATCGATGAGGAAGTTCTGCCCCATGGACTTGGAGAAGCGGAAGCCGTGCCGGTCCAGCAGGGCGCGGATGGTGTCACGGTCACAGAGGTTCATAAAAAGCGCCGCCTTTCGGAGAAGTTGATGGTCCTTTTAGCAGATCAGAGAAAAGATCCAATGCAGGTTTCTTTTCAGATTGGAGACGCACGGGGCCGTTTTGGGGGTGGACTTGGCCGGGAATCTTTACAGGGAATGCCCGGTAAATCAGAAAGATATCATTCATCGTCACAATAGAAATCCTCGTAATATGATACAAAAGATTGGATGATTTCCTGACGGGAACGGACGTATGGTCCCTCAACTCCACCGTTTTTCAAACTATCGATCCATTCAATATCGACCATACAGCCAACATCCATGTTGACATTGTACTTTGCTTCTTCAAGCAGACGAATATCGGAAATGTTCCCTATACAATACAGATAACCGCATAATAATCTGATATATTCAGAACTTCCGGGCTGATAATGTTCAATTTCTTTATGCAGTAAATCAATGATTTCGTCTTTGGGAATTTTATCAAAGTCAAAACCGTACGTCGTTAGAATCTGTTCAGCCCTTTGCTCATTCGTCATCTCCATCCTCCTGCACTGTTCGCTTTATGGCTTCAATTCTATCACAGGATCGAATTTGATTCAATCTGTCTTTGTCAAATTGCGGAATTTTCAGGCAGTCACATCTTTAAAACCAGGACTGCCGCAAAGTCCGGTTGACCGAAATCCCAGGGACTGGTATACTGAACATGAAGATGCGGAACGGAGGCGGTAAGATGATGCGGGCATTTCAAACGGGAGACCTGGAGCGGGCTGCGGAGATCTGGCTGAAGGCCAATGTCCAGGCCCACAATTTCATCCCCAGGCAGTACTGGGAGGGACAGCTGGAGACGGTGAGAACCCTGCTTCCCCAGGCGGAGCTCTATGTCTGGCAGGACGGGGACAGCAAGGTCCAGGGATTCATCGGTCTGAGCGGAGAGCACATTGAGGGGATATTCGTCTGGCCGCCGGCCCAGTCCCAGGGCATTGGAAGGGCGCTGCTGGACCGGGCCAAGGCTGCCCATGACCGGCTGACGCTGAATGTGTACCGGAAAAATAACCAGGCCGCCGCCTTTTACCGCCGGGAGGGCTTCCGGGTGCAGGGCGAGGGCGTGGATGAGAACACCGGGGAGGCGGAGTGCCGGATGGTTTGGGAGGAGAGCGGAACATGCTGAGAACAGTCTTTCTGGATCTGGACGACACCATTTTGGACTTTGCCCGGGCGGAGGCCGCCGCCTTGCGGCGGGCGCTAGCGGAGGCGGACGTGCCGGCAGATGACGCCGTCCTGGCCCGCTACCATGCCATCAACGCCGCCCAGTGGGAGCTGCTGGAGGAGGGGGTGCTGACCCGGGAGCAGGTGCTGCTGGGCCGGTTCGACATCCTGTTCGGAGAGCTGGGGGTGGTCCGGCCCGCCGGGGAGATCTGTGAGCGGTACGAGGGGTATCTGGCGGAGGGCCACTGGTTTATCCCAGGGGCGGAGGCCCTGCTGGAGATGCTGGCGCCCCGGTATGACCTGTATCTGGCCTCCAACGGCACCGCCGAGGTGCAGTATAAGCGGCTGGAGGGCGCCGGGATCAAGCGGTATTTCCGGGGGATTTTCATCTCCCGGGAGCTGGGGGCGGACAAGCCCAGTCCGGTCTTTTTTGAGCGGTGCTTCGCCGCGGTCCCCGGCTTTTCCAGAGAGAGCGCCGTCATGGTGGGGGACAGCCTGACCTCCGACATCCGGGGCGGCAGAGACGCGGGGCTTCGGACCTGCTGGTTCAACCCCCATGGAAAGCCCGTCCGGACGGACATTGTCCCGGACTATGAGATATCCGCGTTGGAGCAGCTGCCACCCCTGCTGGAGACGCTTTGACAGGGAAAAACGCCCCGGCGCGTCGGTGACGTGCCGGGGCGAAATCTGTACGTTATTGCAAGATATAGACCTTGCAGCTGCGGCGGCCGAAGTTGATGCACTCCTGATAGGTGTTGAAGTACAGATCCACTTTGTTGCCCCGCACGCCCGTGTCCTCCGCCACAGCGGTGCCGTAGACGATGCCGTCGTTGGTGACGATATACATCCGGGTCCCCAGAGGGATCACTTTTTTGTCCACAGCCACAGTG
>NZ_CAJULS010000195.1 GCF_910587525.1 uncultured Oscillibacter sp.
GACCACCGAGATCTACACTCTTTCCCTACACGACGCTCTTCCGATCTGCTTCATGCAGCTTCCTCCTTGCGCGGCAGAGGGAATTCAGTCCCCCCATGGGGGGACTGAGAAAGGGGCACGCCCCTTTCTTGATCCGTTTTCGCCGCAATTTTCTAGTTCACATCATACATAAAGCACTGAAAAAAACAAGACTACCCTACCAGAATGCAGGATTTGCGACCAAATAACATTGTCCGCCCCTTGACAGCGGCAATGTTCCCGGTTACGCTAAGTACAAACGGTATTGAGGAGGGCGGGATATGCGGATTGGAAAACGGTGGGCCGGTTGTCTGGCGGCGGGGTTGTTCCTGCTGTGCGCGGCGGGCCTTCTGTGGCTGCTGGGAGCGGAGACGGTCCCCCGGCAGGAGCCCGCACGCCTGACGCCGGAGGCCGTGAGCGGCGCGCCGGGGCTGGACGGCCTGTACCTCTACGCGGGTCCGCTGTCTTTGGAATACACCCTCCCGGAGCAGGCGGAAGGGCCGCGCTCAATTCTGGAGATCCGGCAGCTGTATGCGGCGGCGGAGCTGCGGCTGGACGGCGCGCCCTTTCAGAATATCCCGGCGGGTTCGGGGAATCTGTATGTGACGCTTCCCCCGGATTGGAGCGGTAAGGCCCTCACCCTCATCATGGAGAAGGGCACGGAGGACCCGGAGCCTTCCCTCTATCTCACCAGCAGCGCGGTCATCAACGAACTGGCCCGGGCCGATACCAGCCTGCGGGCCTTTCCCGCCGCCGCTTTTGGCATGATCTTTTTGCTAGCGCTGGGCCTGTTTCTCCTGTACGGCACTCTGGAGGGGTCCTGGTCCTGGCCGGTACTGCTGCTGAGCATCGCCGCCCTGGGCCAGGCGGCGTACTTCTATCTGCAAAACTCCTCCCTGTTCAGCCTGCCGCCCGCGCTCTACGGGCTGGTGCTGTGCCAGTCACGGGCGCTGCTGTTCGCCGCGCCGCCCTTATACCTGATGCTAGGCATGAAAAAATGGCGAAAGGCGTTCGCTCCCTTTGCCGTCCTGCCCTCGCTGTTTTACTTCGTTGTGGCGGGATTCCAGACAGTGGTCCCGCTCTTTTCCGGTATTGCCGTCCATGCCGGACTTGCGTTCTGCTTTACCATCGCCGCCCTGCTGGCCTGCGCCGCGCTGGAGGTCCGGGACGGCAATCCGGTATTCCGCCGCTTCCTGCCCTGGCTGGGAGGGTGCGCCGCGGCTATCCTGCTGCTGAGTATCCTCCCGGCGGCGCGGACCGGTCCCCACGCGTCCATCTTATGGGCGTTCCTGGCCGGCCCAATCCTCTGGATCGACACGGAGCTGTTTTACTGGAACAGTCTGCTACTGGCGCTGTGCTTTTTAGAAAGTGTGGTGGCCCTGACCCGCCGCGTGGCCCGGCGGGAGACGGAAATGCGGGTGCTGTCCGCCCGTGAGAGCCTGACACGGGAGCAGCTTGCCGTTGTGCAGGAGAGCGCCGCCGCCCTGGGGGAGCTGCGCCATGAGGTAAAGAATCATTATTTGGTGCTGCAAAACCTGTCCCGCGCGGGAGAGGTTGAGCGGCTAAACGCCTATCTGAGTACCCTGGTGTCTGATGTGTACGCCATTCCCGCCCTGGCCTGCGCCCCCCACCCGGCCATCAACGCCGTGCTGACCACCATGCTGGCACGGGCGCGGAAGCAGGGAATCGAGGTGGAGCACCGGGTCGACGTGCCGGAAACGCTGCCCTTTCCGGACACGGAGCTTTGCACGGTGCTGATGAACCTTCTGCAAAACGCCCTGGACGCCAACGCCCTGGCACCAATGGGGGCGCGGAAGTGGCTGTGGGTGGATCTCCATATCCGGGGGTACCATCTGTATATCGGGGTGGAAAATTCCTGCTTCACCCCGGTGGACTATGACGGGGATAGCGGCCTGTTCCGTACCACCAAGGCGGACAAGTCCGCCCACGGCTATGGGCTGAAAGCGGTCCAGGCGGTTGCGAGGAAATACCGCAGTGAGCTGCTGCTGAAATGCTCGGATGGCTGCTTTTCCGCCGCTACCGCCCTGCAAATGCCGGACTGAATGCCGCCCTTCCTGTGGCAGTTCACAGGGAGGGCGGTTTCTATTTGAGAAAAGCGATAAAGCGTTTCGTGATCTCCTGCTGATAGGTGCGGCTGACCGGAAGCTCCGTCTCTGTGTCCAGCAGCAGTCCGCGTGTGGTCTGCTTGAGGACGTGCTCCAGATTCACGACAAAGCTATGGTGGCAGCGGCAGAACGCGTCCCCCCGCAGGCGGGAAAGCATTTCCCGAAAACTCAGGTTGACGGGAATTTCTTCTCCCGGCAGATGGACGGCGGACTTATGGTTGACCGCTTCCGCGTAAAGGATGTCTTTTGCCTCCACTTTGCGCAAGCCGCCCCTTACAGGCAGTGCGATCTGTCCTGGGCGGTGGTTTTTTTGCAGATCCCACTTGATGGCCTTTTCCAGCCTCTCCTCGTCCACCGGCTTCATCAGGTATTCCAGCGGGTGGGTGGCAAAGGAATCGGACATATACTCCGCATAAGAGGTGATGTAGATAATGGAGCAGCCGACATTCAATTCCCGCAGACGTTTGGCCAGTTCCATGCCGTTTTCCTGGGCCAGCCCAATATCCAGCAAGAGCAGATGAAACGCCGCAGGCTGTTTCTGCAGGACGGTCAGCAGCGGTCCCGCTGCCGAAAAGCCGGAAACGGAAAAATCAATATCCCGCTGGAAATGACGGGCCTCCAGAATGCGGCAAATCATAGCCTCATTTTCTTGCGCCATGGATGGCTCGTCCTCGCATATTGCGATACGGTACATGGGGCGGTCACCTCCCTGCGGAACAGTTTGTGCCATTATAGCATTTTTCGGCGCTGCCGTCAAAGGGCAGTGCTGCTGAGGAAGTATCCAAACGCGCATGTTATCCTTTTATCCGGGTTCTCCAGGGGTACACCATAGGGATGGGCCTCCTCCGTGCCCGTCCGTTCCCCCGAAAACAGCCAGTTTCCCTACAAACGGGCCGGGACAGAGCCCGGCCCCTACAGGACACCTTCCCAAACATAAAATCTGCCGATAGGACACTCCCTGCTGCTGGCAGGGATGGCAGCAGCAAGCAATGCGCCGGTATATACCGGCGCTCGCTTGTTGGTGGCCTCCGCCCCCAAGCCCCCGTAAG
>NZ_CAJULS010000196.1 GCF_910587525.1 uncultured Oscillibacter sp.
GCTGACGCTGGTCATGAGCCTGGCCCTGGCCGTCCCCTGCTTTGCCGCCGAGCCCAATGATTCGGAGCCTGTCGTACTCCCCGGATATGTGATTGATGGCCGGGACAAGACCTCCGAGGAAATTGACCAGGAAATTACTGATTATATCAATTCCCTCGTCGATTCCCTGAGCGGGACCGCCCGCGTACAGACCTATTATAGAGCTGTAAGCCTCTCCCCTGTGAGGGATAGCGTGACCGGTTTTCCTGGGAATCAGAAGCCGGAAGGGTACAGGTTAGGAGAAGGTGGTTTTCTTTATTACAGTGAAGACGGGGGGCCGGAGGCAACCATTACCCTTTCCCTCGCACTGGCGTATGGCCCCGCGTCTTTCAGTTTGGGCGTGAGCGTTCCGATGGGGAATCGGAGTAACGGTACCATTGGATTGGGTGTGCCAGTTCCGGATTCCGTGAACTATTATAAACTGAAAGTCACGAAAAATGTCGAGATCCATCCCATCGCTATTTATGAAGTGGACAGACCCAATGCGCCCCTCACCAGAGACTCCAGACTGGCCTATGTCTCACATACTCAAACGGTCATGTCTGTGTACGCCCGTGCCGTAAAAGCGTAAATAAACACTCTGATCAGCCAGAGAAGGTGAATCATCATGCCGAAAACAAGAGTCAGGCGGCTTATTCTCCCCATTCTGCTTCTGGCATCCCTGGTCCTCAATCTGGGCCAGACCGTGCAGATTGGCATGCTGAGGCGGGTAGACATTCCCAGTGTTGTGGGGACTTACGTCGCCTCTACCGCCCCTGACGGTGGCCGTCATTATGTTCTGGAACAGAACGGCGTCTGCGCCGTCTATGAGCCGATGGGTGACGTGGAAAAAGGGACCTACTACCTGGACGATGATGCAACCGTCGAATCCCCGCTTACCATGCGTTTTCCGTCCCAAACCCTCTGTGTACTTCGGGTTTTTGACCGGTTGTACTTGTATGACCCGGAGGGCTCTATCATCCTCCTGCGTAAAGTCAGCGATTCCCCAACCTATATCAGCGTAGAGCACTAAACCCAAAAGGCGCGGCAAGTATGGAGAGCGCCTTGTCCCTGGGCGTCTATGACGAGGGTACCGCGTAGAGCGACATCACGGTGTCTTTGAAGCAGTACAAGTGACCGACCTGAGATAGAGGTTTTACTATGAAGCGGTTTGGAGCATTTGCCGCTGGCATGCTGGCGAAACATATACCGACCCCAACGGCCCGCAGGCCCCCTCTACCATCATCTACACCGACACGGCCGGCGGCAGGACCAACTATATCTCCGTCCGGCAGCTCTCGGAGCTGATCGACGCGGATATTAGCTGGGATGCCAAAACGAACAGCGTGGATATCGGCGTTTTCCCGATTTCCAGCGAGGTGATTGTTACAGCCGGAGTTGAATCCGCCGATAAAAAGCCGGATCACACGCCCCCCAACGCACCGGAGTACGGCCTGACGATTGGCAACCTGGAGGAGATCGACCCGGAGACGGTGAAAGATGTGGTAACGGCGGATCCCCACGTAGCTCCCGGCGGCGCCATATATGCGTATCATACACATGTGCAGTACAACGCTGGCAGCTTTCCAAGCATTAACGCCTCTCCCCGGTTTGGGGATGGGGAATATCTGGTCTATACCGTGACCAACAACGGTCAGATCCCGAAAGAGGTTAAGGTTTCCCGTAAAATCTCCGTCACGCTCGGAAGATGGGAGCGATTTCCAACGCTCTATGTGCAGCCTGGAGAAACGTTGGTACGGGTATTCCGCGTGCTGAAAGACGAGGAGAGCCATCCCATGCAGAGAAATTTTAATTTCGGTGTTGGAGGTTCCTCGGATTATAAAGATAATGCGGATGTAACTGTCTCGTTGGTACAGTATAGGGGATAACCGGCTTGAATTTACATTTTTTGAATAAAACGCCAAACAGCGGCGGCAGGGAAACTCCCTGCCGCCGCTGTAACGCGTCTGCTATTTACTTGCCGGACACAATGGAGGCGGTCTCCATGGCGATCATCAGCTCCTCGTTGGTGGGAATCAGCAGCACCTTCACCCGGGAAGCGGCGGCGGAGATCACCGCCTCCTTGCCCCGCACGTCGTTGGCGGCCTCGTCCAGCTCCACGCCCATGTACTCCAGTCCCTGGCACACCATGCGGCGGATGGCCTTGTCGTTTTCGCCCACGCCGGCGGTGAAGATGACGGCGTCCACCCCGCCCATGGCGGCGGCGTAAGCGCCCACGTACTTCTTCACCTCATAGGCGAACTTCTCCTGGGCCAGCGCTGCTTTCTTGTCCCCCTGGGCGGCGGCGTTCTCCAGGTCCCGGAAGTCGGAGCTGACGCAGCTCAGGCCCTCCACGCCGGACTTCTTGTTCAGCACGTTCAGCATCTCGTCAATGCTCAGGCCGTGTTTGTTCATCACGTACTGGAGAATGCCGGCGTCCAAATCGCCGGAGCGGGTGCCCATGGGCAGGCCCGCCAGGGGGGTGAAGCCCATGGAGGTGTCCACGGACTTGCCGCCGTCCACCGCGGCGATGGAGGAGCCGTTGCCCAGGTGGCAGGAGATCAGCTTGACCTCCTCGGGGGCCTTACCCAGCATGGCGGCGGCCCGGCCCGCCACGTACTTGTGGCTGGTGCCGTGGAAGCCGTAGCGGCGGACCTTGTCCTCCTCATAGTAGGCGTAGGGCAGGGCGTACATATAGGCCTTGGGGGGCATGGTCTGGTGGAAGGCGGTGTCAAACACGGCCACCATGGGCACGCCGGGCATTACCTTTTGGCAGGCGCGGATGCCGGTGAGGTTGGCGGGGTTGTGGAGAGGGGCCAGGGGGATGCAGTCCTCAATGGCCTTCAATACCTCGTCGGTGATGAGCACGGACTTGTTGAACGCCTCGCCGCCGTGGACCACCCGGTGGCCCACCGCCTCAATTTCCTTCATGGAGCCCACCACGCCGTTTTTGCCGTCCACCAGAGCGTCCAGCACGGCCTGAATGGCCTCGGAGTGGGTGGGCATGGCCACGTCCACGGCGTCCAGGGCCGCTTTGCCCTCCACCTGGGGCTTGTAGGTGAACTTGCCGTCGATGCCGATGCGCTCGCACAGGCCCTTGGCCAGCA
>NZ_CAJULS010000197.1 GCF_910587525.1 uncultured Oscillibacter sp.
ATGCCCTTCTAGGGCTTATTCAAGCCTCCGGCTTAGCCGGAGGTTTTGACTCTCAGAGGCGGATCCCGCCGACAAAATATGTATTGTAGTATCCGCTGGTCAGGTCGCTGATAATCACGCCGCCGCTCCGGGAAGAGGAGGAGTGAATGTGCTGTCCATTGCCCACATAGATGCCGGCGTGGGAGCAGGCCTTGCCGTTGGAGCGGCTGGGATCACAGAAGAACACCAGATCGCCGGGCTGCAGCTCGCTGATATTGTAGATCCGGGTACCGTATCCGCTCTGCCATTGGCCGGTGGCGGTGTGGGGCAGAGAGTAGCCAAAGTTCTTATAGACGTACATGGTGAAGCCGGAGCAGTCAAAGCCGCTGGGAGAGGAGCCGCCGTAGGCGTAGCGGGTGCCCAAATACTGTTTGGCAAAGCTCACCACGTCGTTGGCGGAACTGCCGAGAGAACCGGCGGCGCTGAAACTGGAGCCGCACATGGTGAGGTAATCGCTGCGGATATAGCCGTCCACACCGTTTGCGGTGATCTTGTACCAGCCGTCCTCAAAGCCGCTGACAGTGGCGATACTGTTGCGGTTCATCACCGTGAGCACCTGACCGTCCGTGGAGGAGGTGGAGCGGACATTGACGCCGTCGCCCTCCACCCGGCCATAAGCATCGAAAATATTGTCCTGATCAATGAGCATGTAGTCGGCGGAGACGAAGCCGGTGTTTCCGTTGTAGTTGATTTTGTACCAGCCGTCCAGTGTGTTGTCCAGTACGGCCACAGGCACGTCTTCATCCAGCATGGTGATGACGGAGGCGTCGAGAGAGGGCCCGGAACGGAGCCGCAGGGAGGAACCGGTGGTGGCGCCGATGGCAACGGCAATATCTTCTTCAGCGGCCAGGGCGGTGACGCCCAGCAGAACAGCGGCGATCATGGCGAGAGTGGCGATTCTGACCGCCTTTCCAACGAGGTGTGTCATACGTATATGCATCCTTTCGTTTCAGCTTTTGTAGAAGGTGGAAGGGACTTATTTTCCAGCCAGGGCCCGGTCCAGCCAGATGGCGGCAACGTCCATGGCGGCGTAGAGGCTGTCCTTTTCGCTCTTTTTCACAATACGGCTGCGGGAGTTCTCCGGTTCCGTCAGCTGCAGCTGAATGGAGACCTTCGTGGCCAGCTTGATGTCCTGCTCCTGTTTGTTGTCCAGGACCTGCATCATAATAATATATTTGTCGGCCATCGAACCGTAATAGATCAGGTTGTCTATCCGGCGGAGAGGATGACCCTTATAGAGGAGACCTTCGTTCTTTGCACCTTTTTTTTCTGCCATTAAAACACTCCTTTGAAATTTTGTAACCAAATTGTAACATGATTTTTCCTCTTTGTCAATGAAACGACGGAAGGATTTTGGCAGAGATCTTTCTTAAAAATCGACAAAACGGATCAAAAAGTACAGAAAAAACCGCAGAATTATCCGGATCGCACGGTTTGCGACACGAAAAATTCTGCGGAAAAAATTTTACAGGATTGTAATTTTTGTTACTTTTGTTACTGGTTCAGGTACTTCCGCACCAAGACTTGTAACAATTCGTCCCGGTCGATCTTGCGGATCAGAGTACGGGCATTGTTGTGGTTGGTGATATAGGTGGGGTCCTCGGACAGGATATACCCCACGATTTGATTGATGGGGTTGTAGCCCTTTTCCTCCAAGGCCCGGTAGACTGTGGACAGGATCTGATAGATTTCCTCGTCCTTGTCCATCGCGATGCTGAATTTCCGGGTATAGTCGTCCATACAGACACCACCTTTCTTTCTCTTAGGGGGAAATTTCATTATCAGAGTTAGTATACACTTTTTTCGAAAAACTGTAAAGGGTTTCTATCGGAAATTTAGAAAAGATTTTTACTCCATATCCCGCCGGAAAACAATTTCCGGCGGGATATGGAGTTGTCTGCCAATGCAAAACAGGATTTGTCTTGGTGTTCAGCAGATTTATGGCGCTTCTTACATCCTTGTCCATGCTTCGTATGGAACTCAAACGGACAGGCAGAGTCCGCTCATTTCCAGGATTTGCAGGCAGAACAGTTGGACGGCGCGCTTGCGCCGAATATCACCGGAGCACGGCGTCCAGTTCGGTTTTCAGCAGTTCCAGAATGCTTTTTACATCCTCGTCGGCCTCTTCGGCGGTGAGGCTGCGGTCGTCAGCCCGGAGTTCCAGGCTGAAGGCGGCGCTTTTCTTGTCCTCCGGCACGCCGGGGCCGGTGTAGATGTCAAACAGGGCCACATTTTTCAAAAGGCCCTTGGCGCCCCGGCGGATACAGTCCTCCAGCGCGGCCACGGGGATGCTGCGGCTGCACAGCAGGGCGATGTCCCGGGTGACGGCGGGGAACTTGGGCAGGGGAACGTACAGCGGCTTGCCGCCGGCGCACTGGCACAGGGCGTCAAACCAGAGTTCCGCAGTATAGAGCTCGCAGTCTGCGCCGTAGTTGCCGGCCACATGGGGATGGACCTGCCCCAGGACGCCCAGCGGCGTCTCTCCGCTGTATACCCTGGCGCACCGGCCGGGATGGTAGGAGGGGTTTTCCCGCTCCGCCTCATACCGCACGTCGGTGATCCGGAGCCCCTCCAGAATAACCTCCACCGTGCCCTTGAGAGTGAAGAAATCCATGCCGCCGTAGGCGCCCAGGGACAAAACCTTGGGCTCGTCGGCCATGCCGGAGCCGTCGTTTTTCGGGAAGTAGGTGCGGCCCAGCTCATAGAGCCGCACGGTCTTGTTGCGGTAGTTGTAGTTCCTGGCCAGAATCTCCAGCATGGAGGGCAGGGTGGTGGTGCGCATGATAGAGGTGTCCTCCCCCAGGGGATTCAGGATTTTCATGGAGTTCCGGAGGGGAGAATCTGCCGGCAGGTCGATCTTGTCGTAATAGGCGGGGCTGATGAAGGAGTAGGTGATGATCTCGCTGTATCCGGCGGCCCGGCAGAGGGCGCCCATGGTGTTCTCCACCTGCTGAACGGAGTTCCAGCCCCGGCGCTCATTCAGGCCGGAGGAGAGGGTGTCGGGGATCTTATTGTAGCCGTAGAACCGGGCCACCTCCTCGGCCAGGTCCGCCATGCCCTCCACGTCGCTCCGCCAGGAGGG
>NZ_CAJULS010000198.1 GCF_910587525.1 uncultured Oscillibacter sp.
GGTGGACGAACAGCTTCCGGGCCGTCTCGGAGACGTTCAGGTTGTTCTCGAAGAACTTATGAATCGTAAAAAGTGTCTCCTTGTCCAGGGCGTCAATGGGGTTCTTCTTGAAGACCTCCTGGAGGAACATCTCGCAGAGCGTGGTGGGAAGCTGGTAGATCAGCCGCCCGATGCCCAAATTCTCATAGTTGATAATATACTTCTCCGTGTCGAAGACCTTGCCCACCTCAATGGCAATCTGGGCTTCCTTATAGCTCTTGGCCAGATCCCGCAGGTGTGTGGCAATGGTTCCAATGCCCACCACCGCACTGGCGCCGCCGCCGCGGAGATTCTCCTCCATGGTGGAGGCAATCTTGTTGAGCTCCTTGATTCCGGCGCCCTCAGGCATCTGGCGGATCAGGACCACGTCCCCCTCGCCCACGCTGAGGACAAAGTCATTCTGCCGGTCCGGAAACATAGACTGGATCACATCCGTGGGCACGGACTCCCCCTTTTTCAGCGAGCGCACCACAAATACTCCCCGGGGCACATCGGCAGTGACCCGCAGCTCTTTGGCGCGCATATAGATGTCACCCAGCATGATATTATCAGAGATGATATCCTTGACAAAAGAGCCCCGGTCATGCTTTTCCTCATAGTAGGACTTGGCAGAGTTCAGGGCCACCGTGGACATAGCGCACACCGTCCGGCTCACATCATTATCCCCAAAGACGAAAACCGCGTAATCAAACTGGGTATTCCATCCATTCAAGGCCTTGAAGGTCTTGCCGTCGGAGGAGACCATGGCGCCGGAGGCGCCGTTTACCACAGGCACATGCTCCGCCCAGCGCTGTCCGATCATGGACAGCTCGCTGCACGCGATCACCACACCTTCCCCGTCGATTACGCCGATGGTCCGATCTGTATTTTCCTTTAACTGCAAGACTACGTTTTGAAAAATTCTTCCAGACATGGCCTTCCTCCTCACCTAAAATCACCAGGGGATTTCACAACGTCTATATTATATCGGCAATTTTGTCGAATTGCAAGAGATATTTTCTTTTTTAGACAAAAAAACTATCACGTTTTTGGTGAAGATTTGACGTTTTTCGTAGGATTATCAAATCTCCGCAATTCTTCCAGCTCATTCTCCGTCAAAAAGCGAAATGCGCCTCTGGGAAGATCCCGGTCCAACGCCAGAGGGCCCATTCGAATCCGCTCCAGATACGCCACCGGCTTCCCCAGACAGGCCAGCATCCGTTTCACCTGGTGGAACTTTCCCTCCCGAAGAGTGACATAGGCCTCGCTCTCCTCTCCCGCCGACAGGATCTCCAGCCCGGCGGGCAGGCACACCAGGCCGTCAGCCAGTGTCAGCCCGCCGGCAAAAGCCTGGCAGTCCGCCTCTGTCAGCCGTCCCGTCACCCGGGTGTAGTACACCTTGTCCACGTGGCGTTTCGGCGACAGCAAAGCGTGGGCCAGACCGCCCTCGTTGGTCAGCAGCAGCAGTCCCTCCGTGTCCTTGTCCAGCCGTCCTACAGGAAAAAGCTCCTGCCGCCGCAGGTCCGCCGGCAGCAGGTCCAGCACCGTCTGGCCGCGGCCGTCCTCTGTGGCGGAGAGACAGCCTGCCGGTTTATTCAGCATGACCCAGGTGTACCGCCGGTATTCCAGCACCTCACCGTTTACGGTAACAGCCGCCGTCTCCGGGTCCGCCCGCTCCTCTGCTGACCGCGCGGGAACACCGTCCACCAGCACCCGGCCCTGGCGGATCAGCTCCTTTGCCTCCCGCCGGGACCACTTCCCCGTAGAGGCAATGATTTTGTCCAGCCGCTGTTTTTCCATCGGAATCTCCCTCCCCTCTATTTCTTATTTCTATTTTATCATAATCCCGGACAAAAATGAATAGGAAACAAGCAGGAGGGATGTATCATGCTGATTTTTACCACTCGCTTTTCCAAAAAGAAGGCTGTCCTCATTATTGTTCTTCTAGGGGTTATTATCGCCGCGGCAATCCTCTTCCTGGGCCGCAAACCGGCAGAGGAATCCCCTGCGCCCCAGCTCCTCACCAACGAAGACCGCCTGTCCTATCTCCAGTCCATGGGCTGGGAGGTAGCCCCAGAGCCAGTGGAAACACTGCGGTTCCTGCTGCCGGACCGTCTGGCGGAGCCCTACCTGAGCTACAATGAACTGCAAAATGCCCAGGGCTTCGACCTCTCCCCCTGCTGCGGCAAACAGCTGTCCCGGTACACCTATACCGTCACCAACTATCCCGGCCGGGCAGAGGGCATACAGCTGAATCTCTACATCTGCGAAGATTATCCTGTGGCAGGTGACATCTTCTGCGCCGGAGCCAATGGCTTCCAGGACACGCTGGTCTATCCGGAGACCGGAAAATGAGCCGCTCTCCGCTCTTTGGACAATTGACCTCTGAAGTGCGTCTGTGAACATGGATTTCCTGCTTCCCTGCAAATTTTCAGATCTTTTATCCTGGGTTCTCCGGCAAACTAAAAAAGGACTGCCGCGAAGCGGCAGTCCTTTTTACAGCTTTGAAAATCAGTCGGCGACGTCGATAACAGCGCCGGAACCAACGGTACGGCCACCTTCACGGATAGCGAAACGCAGACCCTTCTCAATGGCGATGGGGGTGATCAGCTCCACGTTCATCTCCACGTTATCGCCGGGCATGCACATCTCAACGCCCTCGGGCAGAGTGATGACGCCGGTGACGTCAGTGGTACGGAAATAGAACTGGGGACGATAGTTGTTGAAGAAGGGAGTGTGACGGCCGCCCTCTTCCTTGCTCAGGACGTACACCTGGCCCTTGAACTTGGTGTAGGGATGGATGGAACCGGGCTTCGCCAGAACCTGGCCGCGCTCGATGCCGTTGCGGTCCACGCCGCGGAGCAGGGCGCCGATGTTGTCGCCGGCCTCAGCGTAATCCAGCAGCTTGTGGAACATCTCGATACCGGTGACGACGGTCTTCTTCTTCTCCTCCATGAGGCCGACGATCTCGACTTCCTCAGAGAGCTTCAGCTGACCACGCTCCACACGGCCGGTAGCCACGGTGCCGCGGCCGGAGATGGTGAACACGT
>NZ_CAJULS010000199.1 GCF_910587525.1 uncultured Oscillibacter sp.
GACGCAAAATAGGTGTACTTGTTCCGGGCCTGGGACTCCCCGGCAAAAGCGGCCTGCAGGTTTTTCTCCGTCTGGGTTCCGGCGTATTTGGACATGGTGAAATCCTCCCTTTCAAATCTTCAAAATAGATGCAAAAAGTTACAAAAAAGCTCTAAAAACTGCGTTTTTAGAGCTTTTGGTACGCCCGACTGGATTCGAACCAGCGGCCTTCAGAGTCGGAGTCTGACGCGCTATCCAACTGCGCCACGGGCGCATACCTGACAATATAAGATTTTCAGTTTTCCGGCTATCCGGGGAAATAGTAGTCAAACAGTAGTCAGCTCACGGCGTTTTTTCCTCTGCCGATCCGCCAACGCCCCTGTTTGCAGGGCTTTGCGCCGTATCTCAGCCGGAGTTGTCAGAAACGTCGGAGTCTGACGCGCTATCCAACTGCGCCACGGGCGCATACCTGAACGATATGAAATTATCTCTCCGGACATTTGGGAAAGTTTCCCTCATGTGCCTTAAGCAGTATAGCAGAAAATTTCTCCCGTGTAAAGAGTTTCTTTTGGTTTTTTCCAAAATTTCAGAATATCATTCTGAGGGAGGCCGCAAGAGAGGCGGCCTCCCTGCACTTTTATTCAATCACACGCACCCGGATCACATTGGTCAGGCGCTTTACATCTTCGATGATATCTGACTCCACCAGGGTGCCCAGATCCACCAGGGTATAGGCGTAATCGCCTCGGGACTTGTTGCTCATGTTTTCCACATTCACGCCGTCTTTGCTTAGAAGCGCGGTGATGTTGGCCAGCATGGCCGGTACATTCCGATGAATGATGCACATCCGCATAGCTCCGCTGCGCTCCATGGAGACGTTGGGGAGGTTTACAGAGTTCCGGATATTTCCATTGTCCAGGTAATCCGTCAGCTCGTCCACCGCCATAACAGCGCAGTTCTGTTCACTCTCCGGAGTGGAGGCTCCCAGGTGGGGCATGGCTACCACGTGAGGGGCCTGAACCAGGCGGTTGGTGGGGAAGTCGGTGATATAGGCGGCTACCCAGCCAGTGTCCAGCGCCGCCAGCATGGCGTCGTCGTTCACAATTTCTCCCCGGGCCAGGTTGATGAAGCGGACGCCCCGCTTCATAGCGGCGATGGCCTTGGCGTCAATCATGTGTTTTGTTTTGTCTGTGAAATGGATGTGGATGGTGACATAATCCGCCCGCTTGTACAGCTCGTTGATATCCTTCACCACATGGATATGGCGGTCCAGCCGCAGGGCGGCGTCCACGGACAGATAGGGGTCGTAGCCGTAGACATCCATGCCCAGAGACAGTGCGATGTTGGCCACCAGTGCACCAATGGCTCCCAAGCCAATGACGCCCAAGGTCTTTTTATAAAGCTCCGGCCCGGCATAGGCGGACTTGCCTTTTTCCACCACAGTGGTCACGTCTACGCCGGCGTCCACCTGGCTCCGAACCCAGCGGATGGCTCCGTCTACGTCCCGAGAGCCCATGAGCATGGCGCAGAGCACCAGCTCTTTGACGGCGTTGGCGTTGGCGCCGGGGGTGGAGAACACGGCGATTCCCGCCTCGGAACAGCGGTCAATGGGAATATTGTTCACGCCCACCCCGGCCCGGGCGATGGCCAGCAGACTCTCCGGCAGGGAATAGTCCAGGAGCTTTGCGGAGCGGACCAGAATGCCGTCCTCATTGGTCTCGCTGTCAGAGACAGTATAGCGCTCCGGATCAAAGCGGCTCAGGCCTACAGGGGAGATTTTGTTGAAGGTTTTAATGCGGTACATAGGCAAATGCCTCCTGGGCGGCCCCGGCGGGCCGCGTTACTTGCCAGGGAACGTGCGGCGCTGGCGCCGCTTCCCCGGCAGCACCTCTATTATAGACGTCCGGAAGGGAGGGGGTCAATGTGCGGAGAGACGAAAAATGAGGGGCAGAGAGATGGAATTCTTGGTAAAAAAGGTATGACCTTGAAAAGGCGGCATTTTGACGGATTAAAAACGGTGAAAACATGAAAAGATGTGGATTTTTCCATTGAAATACTGGAAAAATGAGACTATAATTAAAAAACGTATGTGAAATGGAAGGCCTGAATTCGGATGTGCCAAGGTCCGGCCTTGCTTTGTAAAAGGAGATCAACAGGATATGCAGAATGAAAAATTGAGAAACGTTGCAATCATTGCCCACGTCGACCACGGCAAAACCACGCTGGTGGACGAGATGCTCAAGCAGGGCGGCGTATACCGGGAAAATCAGGAGGTGGTGGACCGGGTCATGGACTCCGGTGACCTGGAGCGGGAGCGGGGCATCACCATCCTGGCCAAAAACACAGCTATTCAATACAAGGATACCAAGATCAACATTGTGGATACCCCAGGACACGCCGACTTCGGCGGCGAGGTGGAGCGCATTTTGAAGATGGTCAACGGCGTGATTCTCCTGGTGGACGCCGCCGAGGGCCCCATGCCCCAGACCCGTTTCGTCCTCTCCAAGGCTCTGGAGCTTGGCCACCGGGTCATTGTGGTGGTGAACAAGATCGACCGCCCCGACCAGCGGATTCACGAGGTCATCGACGAGGTGCTGGAGCTTCTCATGGACCTGGACGCCACGCAGGAGCAGCTGGACAGCCCCATGCTGTTCTGCTCCGGCCGCAACGGCACGGCCTCTTATTCCCCCGATGCCGTGGGCGCCGACCTGACGCCCCTCTTCGAGACTATTCTGGAGTATATCCCCGCCCCGGAGGCCAACGTGGACGAGCCCTTCCAGATGCTGGTCAGCTCCATCGACTACAACGAGTTCGTGGGCCGCATCGCCATCGGGCGCATTGAGCGGGGCTCCTTGAAGCAGAACCAGGAGATTGCCGTTTGCAACTACCACGACCCGGAGGCCGTCCTCCGCAAGGCCAAGGCCACCGCCATCTACGAGTTCGACGGCCTGGGCCGGAAAAGCGTGACGGAGGCCTTTGCGGGGAACATCATCGCCATGAGCGGCATTCCCGACGTGACCATCGGGGACACCATCTGCGTCCCCGACACGGTGGAGGCCCTGCCCTTCGTGA
>NZ_CAJULS010000200.1 GCF_910587525.1 uncultured Oscillibacter sp.
TGGTCCGAGTGGCGAGACTTGAACTCACGGCCTCTTGACCCCCAGTCAAGCGCGCTACCAACTGCGCCACACCCGGATATGGATTTCTTCTGACTTCATCACTGTCAGCTTATATATATTAGCATAGCTTTCCAGAAAAAGCAACCCCCAAAATGTGTTTTTTTAAAAAAATTTTTGTACTGGCCCCAGGGCCGGCGGAGGAATTCCGCCGGCCGTTTCTTCCCTATCCCCCGTTCAGGGGAATACAGGCCACCAGCTCAAAGCGCCCCGCCCCTGCCCGGGTCTCCAGACTGCCGCCGCAGCGCTCGGCAATCTCCCGCATGCCGGCAAGGCCAAAGCCGTGGGCGGCCTTATCTACTTTAGTGGTAGACAGATCCGGACGGATTTCCCCGTCCATGGCATTCTCTACCCGCAGCATAAAGAGCCCCTTTTCCACCCGGCAGCGGACGGAAATCTGTTTGTCCTCCGCCTGGACCGCGGCCTCTATGGCGTTGTCCAGGGCATTGCCCAGCAGAGCGCACAGGTCCATATCCGCAATGGGCAGCTTCCGGGGTAGAGAAACCGCAAACTCCCCTTTGAGGCCCGCCTGATCCATGGTCTCCGCTTTGGAGGCCAGGACAATATTGGCCGTCTCATTCTCACAGAGGACCCGTCTCCCGCTTAAGGCGGGAGACGCCGCTATTTCTCTGAGATAGCGGGCAGCTCCATCGGTCTCGTCCTGCTCCAGCAGGCCCTGGACCACCGTCAGATGATTGCGCAGGTCATGGCGGAGGGTCCGCACCTGCCGCTCCTCCCGCCGAAGGTTCTGGTAGTAGCTCTCCCGCAGGGAGGCCAGCTTATCCGCCTCCTCCAGCTGCTCATGGTCCTCCAGAATCCGGATGGCGTACAGCAGGGCCAGAGAGGTCAGAAGTACAAAGGGCAGCACCGCCAGTCCCAGGTTCATAATTAGGCCGTGGAGAAGAAAGTCGGAATACAGATAATCCGTTTGAAGAAGCGGCAGGAGCACTACCGCCAGCAGAGAACTGAACGGCATGGCGGCCAGGAGCAGTACCAGCTTCCACAGCCGGGGAGAAAGCTGGGGCGGGTGTTCCGGCAGGCGCTTCCGGGTCCCCAGGTACAGAAGGCCCCAGCTTCCGCCGCGGATAAATTTTTCAGAATAATAGTACACATTGTCCAGATCAAAATAGGCCATGGCGGGGGCGTAGTAGGTATCCAGCATGGCGTTGACAGGCATAATGAGGCAGAAGAAAATGACTGTCACCGCCAGCCGTCCCACCCGGTCTCCCTTGGAGGCCAGCAGGAGTACAGGGACGAAGATCAGCAGGGTGAACAGCAGATTGGCATCCCCCAGCCAGATGACCATGGCGGATACGGAGCCCAGGAACAGGACCAGCGCGATCCGCCAGCCCCGCCGAGGCTTTACCGGCAGGAACGCAAAAACAATTCGGGAGAGGAAGAACCCGCTGACAACCACCAGGAGGTACCAGTACCAATTTTGGAGGGTGAGCAGCAGATATTCCGCTGTCCGGAAAAAGACCGTTATCACAGACATGGCCTAGCCCTCCAGCGCTGTCCGGGCCAGGGAGGCTAGAGCGGCGGAGCGGCAGGCCCGGCTGATGGGCAGGACCTCCTCCCCCACAAAGACCTGACCTCCCTCCAGCCGGTCCACGGCCCCCACCCGGACCAGATACCGCTGGTGAACCCGGACAAAACCATCCCCTATGGTACGTTCCACCTCATCCAACTTGCCGTAAAAGGTATAGGTCCGGGCGGTGGAGACGCAGGAAACCTGCCTCCGGTCGGAGGCAAAATAGAGGATGGATTTTTTGGGAATCCGGTACAGTGTCTCGCCGCTGCGGCAGAGGAATACCATGTCTCCCTCCCGGAGCCGGGCCTCCGCCGCCCGGTCCAGCACGCTGTCCAGTTGGTCCGGCTTGGGCGGCTTCATCAGATAGCCTAGGGCGCCCACGGAATAGCCGTCGAACACGTAATCCGTGTATCCGGAGACAAAGGCCAGAAGCAGATTCTCGTCCGCCTCCCGGAGGCGGCGGGCGGTCTCCATACCGTCCAGCTCTCCCATCTCAATGTCCAGAAAGACCATATCCAATTCCCCGGCGTGGTTCTTCAGCCACCGGAGAAGCCCCTCGCCGGAGGAGAACTCGAAGAACGTTCCCGCTCCCCGCCGCCGGTCCAGGGCCCGCTCCAAAGCGGACCGAAGGGCGATCCGGGCGTCGGCGCTGTCGTCACAGATGCCGATCCGCAGCATCGTATCAACTCCTTGCAGTTTTCTGGGACCATTGTACCACACCTGCGGTAATTCGCCAAACCAAATATGACAGTAAAACAACCAAATGTGACATGGCAGAACCCTTTGCCGTCAAATTTTACATCAAACCCTCCAAAGAGAGCGGCCCCGTTTGCGGGGGCCGTTTTTTTGCGCTATGCTGGCCCCAGAGAAAGTGGTTCTTCTACGCCTTCTACCCCGTCCATCTGGCGGTCATCGCCGCCGTTCAACTCATGCTGTAAGAAAGGAATGAATGTTATGTTAACTGTTGAAAACCTGCGTAAATCCTATCAGGTGGGAAAGACCTCCTACGAGGTCCTGAAGGGAATCTCCCTCCAGGTGAAAAGGGGGGAGTTCGTCGCCGTCATGGGCCCCTCTGGCTCCGGTAAGACCACGCTCTTGAACTGCATCTCCTGCTATATTCCCGCGGACTCCGGCAGCATCCGCCTGGGCAAAACCGAGCTGGCCCGCTTGGATGAGGACGCCCTGGCGGAGGTTCGGAACAAGCAGCTTGGTTTCGTCTTCCAGGACTTCCTCCTGCTGGACGGCCTGACGGTGCGGCAGAATATCCTCCTGCCCGCCATCATCGGCGGGCAGGTCTCCGACCTGGTGGAGAACCGGGCGGACCAGCTGTGCGAGGTTTTCGGCATCCCGAACATCCGGGACAAGTATCCGGCGGAGATCTCCGGCGGCGAGAAACAGCGCACCGCTGTGGCCCGGGCCCTCATCAACCACCCCCTGCTGATTCTGGCCGACGAGCCCACGG
>NZ_CAJULS010000201.1 GCF_910587525.1 uncultured Oscillibacter sp.
ACCCGCGGTATCGACGTGGGCGCCAAGATCGAGGTATACCGTGTGATGAACGACATGGTAAAGGCCGGAAAATGCGTCATCATGGTCTCTTCGGAGCTGCCGGAGATCCTGGCTATGAGCGACCACGTGGTGGTCATGCGCGGCGGCCGGGTCATGGCCAACGTGGAGCGCGGATCGGAGCACTTCAACTCCGAAGATATTATGAAAGCGGCCTGGGGAGGAGAGTTAAACTGATATGAAAAGCAAGAGTACTGTGAAAGAGCTGCTGGAAAAGCTCGGCACCGTTGTGGCGCTTTTGATCCTGATTGTGATTTTTTGCATCGTCATGCCGGATAAATTCCCCCGCATCGGCAACATCATGAACATCTTAAAGCAGGCGTCCATCAACTGCCTGATCGCCTCGGGCATGCTGTGTGCTCTGATTACCGCCGGCATCGACCTGTCCGTGGGCTCCAACTGCGTGCTGTGCACCTGCACCATCGGCGTGCTGGTCCAGAATTTCGGCGTGACCAACGCCTTCATCCTGGCAGTCTGCGGCCTGGCGGTGAGCACCTTTGCCGGTTTTATCAACGGCACCCTGCTGACCCGCCTGGACCTGCCCCACCCCTTCGTGTCCACCATGGGCATGAAGAACGTGCTGCTGGGTATCGCTCTGGTTATCACCGGTTCCAAGTCCATCGGTTTCACCAACACCGGCGTGGACGCCCTGATGTGGATCGGCGGCGGCTCCGTGTTCAAGGTCGGCGCTTTCCCCGGCATCCCCGTCAGCTTTATCCTGGTCATCTTGGTGTTTATCCTCTTTGATATTTTCCTGAAGAAATCTGCTCTGGGCCGTCAGATCTACTGCTGCGGCGGCAACCCTGAGGCGGCCCGGCTGTCCGGTATTCCTTCCAAAAACGTGCTGACCTTTGTCTATGCCCTGTCCGGCTTTATGGCGGGCATGGCCGGTGTGGTCTCCGTGGGACGTCTGGCCTCTGCCAATGCCAACGCCGGTACCACCTATGACAACGACGCCATTGCTGCCTGCATTGTGGGCGGCGCTTCCTTTACCGGCGGCAAGGGCACCATCTGGGGCACCCTGATCGGCGCTATGATTATGGCGGTCATCCGCAACGGCCTGAACCTGATGGGCGCCTCCAACGATTTGCAGTACATCGTCATCGGCGCCGTCATTATTCTGGCCGTCACCATTGACGTGGTCCGCAATAAGATGGAGGCCAATGCCCGGAAAATGGCTGCTCAGTAATGCGGATTCCTTAAAACAGAAAATATGAAACAGCGAAGGCGTACCCGCGGTTGGGCGGGTACGCCTCTGTTTCTCTATGTGCCGGTCTGCCGGGTTATTCCCCGTCATTTTTTCGGTGCCGCCTGCGGTACTCGTTGGGACTGATCCCCTCCAGCCGCCGGAAGCTCTGGGAAAAATAGCTGAGAGAGGAGAAGCCCAGGATCTGCGCGATTTGGGAGATACTGTGGTCAGTTTCCCGCAGCAGAAAGCGGCTCTCCTGAATCCGGCGGGCAATGAGATAGCTGATGGGAGAGGTGCGGAACTCCCGCTGAAAGGTGTGGGCCAGATGGTATTTGTTGATGTGGGCCATTTCCGCCAGCTGCTCCAGAGTCAGATTCTCCTTGAAATGGTTGTCAATATAGCGCCGGACCAGATTGCACTCCCGGCTGGAGCGGGGACCCGCTGTCTCGCCGGAGAGAACGATGTCCCGCTGGCGTCCCAGTCGGACCAGCACCACCTCCAGCAGATTCTGGCAGACTGTCTCGCGGCCCGGCAGGGCCCCGGCGGCCTCCTGGAGCATGAGCCGCAGACAGAGGATCAGCTCCTCCCACCCGGTGTGGAGGTGCAGCATGGTGTATCCCTCCGCCCCGGCCAGAGTCCCCAGGCCCTCCACCCCCAGCACGGTGTACTCCAGCGGGCTCTCCAGCTGGCTGACCTCGGTATGGGGGACGTTGGCATTGACGATGACCACGTCCCGGATGGTGACGGGAATATCCCCCTGTTGGGTGCGAAAGCGGCCGTGGCCGCCGGTGATGAAGAATACCTCGGCGCAGCCGTGGGTGTGGAGGCTGGAGTTCCAGTCCTGGCTGTATTGGGTGTGGGAGGCGTAGAGCAGCCGTCCCGTCCCGCCCGGGCGGGAGAGGACGCCGGAGGCCTCCTCCTGAAATGTATATTGGCACGTGCCCATAAATTTCGCCTTCCGTTCTCCGCAATTTTTTGAAAATCAGAGCTGTCAGACTTTTTAAACAGTATAGCGTATTTAATAGAATTGTGCAACTTTGAAAAAATTTATTTTCATATTAGGTGGGATTTTGGCGTAATTCATGGGAAATAGAAGGCGAGAGATCGTGAAATTATAAATTATATATAAAAACTGCGGGGGAGATTTAAAAAAATTCTGTAAAAGCGCAAAGAAAACAATATCTATAAAAAGAAGCGCAAGAAACGGATTGTTTTACCAGTAGGGGACCCGCTATACTTAATTTATAAGAGGCCGGCATACCGGCCATCTGCGTTTTTCCAAATTTGAAGGAGGTAGAACCATGAAGAAGTTTTTCAGTCTCTTGCTGGCGCTTTCCCTCGTTCTCTCCCTGGCCGCCTGCGGCGGCGGCAATACGCCTCCCGCCGCTGACAGCGGTACCACGCCCCCGGCGGACAACAGTGATCCGGCTCCCGCCGACGTGACCATCACCGTGGCTGCCCTGGCTTCCGGCTATGAGGAGGCTTATCCCGGCATGTGGCAGGAGGTCTGCGACGCCTTCACCGCCGAGACCGGCGTGAAGGTCAACCTGATCTGCGACAAGAACCTGGAAGATGTCATCGGCCCCTCCATGCAGGGCGGCGACTTCCCGGACGTGATCCACCTGGCCACCGGCCGTGAAAAGGGCTTAACCGAACAGTTTATCAAGGACCGCAACATTGCCGACATCACCGACGTGCTCAGCATGACCGTGCCCGGCGAGAGCGTCAAGGTTTCCGACAAGATCGTGGGCGGCTTCACCGACACCTCCGTCACCAACCCCTACGGCG
>NZ_CAJULS010000202.1 GCF_910587525.1 uncultured Oscillibacter sp.
GGCGCTTGCAGCCCAGCAGCTTGCAAAGGTCCATGATGGCGCCGCCGCCCACGGCAATGACGCGATCATAGGTGTCGTAGGGAATGGCGTCGTACATCACCTGGATCATTTCCTCGCTGGGCTCGCCGGCACCGAACTTCTCCTGGAAGACGAACTGGCACTTGAGGCCCAGGTCCTTCATGAAGGGGACGTAGATGAACTCGTTGGTCAGCACCACATCCCGCTCGTTCAGCTTGAACTCCTCCGCCATGGCGGCGAAGGTGTCGAATTTATACACGGTGGGGGCAAAGATGATCTCGCGCTTGTCGGCCATCAAGGCGGCGGAAAAAGCGTCCATTTGCTTAGCCATTGCTATCAATCTCCTTAAATAAAAATTTCGGTCGGGCCTCGTGTGCCCCAACTGGGGTATTTCAAAGGCTTGCAGGGAGCAAAGCCTCCCGCATTTCAGCCGCTTTACGGCTGAGAATACGTGCACCAGCGCCTGTCCGGCAAAGCCGGGCATAAGCGGGTATCCGGAGTTATCGCAGGGGCTCTGCCCCTGGCTTCGCCGCCTTACTTGCGGGAAATGGCCTTTTTCACGGCCTCCACAATGTTGGCCGCCCGCAGGCCGTAGGTGTCCATCAGGAACGCCTGGGGACCCACCTGGCCGAACTGGTCCTGCACACCCACAAACTCCTGGACGGTGGGGCAGTTCTTCGCCAGGCAGTTGGCCACCACGCTGCCCAGGCCGCAGGTGACGTTATGGTTCTCGGCGGTGACAATGGCCCCGGTCTCCCCGGCGGCTTTCAGCACCAGCTCCTCGTCCAGGGGCTTCCAGGTGAACATATCGATGACCCGGACGCTGATCCCCTCGGCCTGAAGGGCCTCATATGCTTTCAAACTTTCGTCCACCATGATGCCGGAGGTGATGATGGCCGCTTTGTCGTCTTCGCTCTCATGCAGGACAATGCCCTTGCCGATCTCAAACTCGCTGCCCTCGCCGTAGACCTGAATCACGTCCTTGCGGACAAAACGGGTGAAGCTCACACCCTCCACGTTGACGAGCCCCCGGGTGATGCTGGCCAGCTGGTCGTAGTCCGCCGGGTCCAGCACGGTGGTCTCAGGGATGCTCAGGTACATGGCGGCGTCCTCCAGGGGCATGTGGGTGCCGCCGTTGAAGGCGGCGGTGACGCCGGCGTCAGAGCCCAGAACGCGCACGCTCAACCCGGCGTAAGCCGCGCTCATGTAGATCTGGTCATAGCACCGGCGGCTGGAGAAGGTGCCGAAGGAGTGGAAGAAGACCTTCTTCCCCGTGGCGGCCAGGCCCGCGGCCACGCCGGCGGCGTTGCCCTCGGCGATGCCCGCCTCAAAGGCCCGGTCGGGGTAATTCTTGACCAGCTGCTTGGTATTGATGCAGCCCATCAGATCGCAGTCTACATACACGATGCTCTTGTCCTCGGCCATCAGCTCGTTCAGGGTCAGAGCCAGGCCGTCCCGGCAGGCCCGGGAGTCCTTTTCATGCTTGCCAATCAGTTTCACATTCATTTCTCTCACCCTCCTTTAAGCGTTCTTCGCGGCTTCCAGCTCTTTTTCGGAAGCGGCGATGGCCTCCAGCCACTGCTCCTCCTTGGGCTGGGAGGAGTGGTCGTGCTTGGGCTCGGCAAAGGTGGCGCCCTTGCCCTTGCTGGTGTTCAGCACGATGCAGCTGGGCACGCCCTTGGTCTCTTTGGCCTTTTGGATGGCGTTATAGATGGCGGTCACGTCGTGGCCGTCGATCTCCTGCACGTGAAGGCCGAAACCCGCCGCCTTTTTGGCGATGTCGCCGTGGGCCAGGATGTCGTCCGTGGAACCGTCCAGCTGGTAGCCGTTGTTGTCGATGAAGTAAATGATATTGTCCAGCTTGTGGGCATAGGCGAAGTGGAAGCCCTCCCAGACCTGGCCCTCGTCGGCCTCGCCGTCGCCGACGACGCAGTAGACATAGTTGTCCCGGCCGTCGATCCGGTTGCCCAGAGCCGCGCCGGTGGCGGTGGACACGCCCTGCCCCAGGGAACCGGTGGTCAGGTCCACGCCGGGGGTGAGCTTGCGGTCCGTGTGGCTGGGGAACTTGGTCCCCGGCTGGTTCAAAGTATAGGCCTCCTCCATGGGGTAGAAGCCCATCAGTCCGAAGGTGGCGTAGGCCACCGGGCCCGCGTGGCCTTTGCTGAGCACCAGCCAGTCACGGTCCTCCCAGCGGGGGTTCTTGGGGTCGTATTTCATGACCTCGCCGTACAGCACCGCCATCAGGTCCGCCAGATCTATGGACCCGCCCACATGGCCGAAGCCCCGGCTGTGGATCACTTTCAGTGTCTCCAGCCGGATCTCTGCTGCCAAAACCTTGAGATTTTTTTCGTTCATCAGCTCGTTCTTCCTTTCCATGTTTTAATGCTTGCCGCCCCCGGACCTCCACATGGGCACGAAACCGGCAGAGCAGGACTTCCAAAAACTGTGTGCGTTCACACAATTTGACACAATCCTCACCGGAGGCCTTATTCGTTGCGGCTTTATTCTACTCCTATTCAAACCACTCCGTCAATATCTGTTTGAATTTTCACAATGGATTGGGGAAAACGCAAAAAAAACCGCCGCATTTCACAACAAATCGCCAAAAAAACGGCGAAGCGGCGCGGCGTCTGCCGTGCCGCTTCGCAAAAACGGTAGGGATTGGACTTCATCCGCGGGGTCCTCTCCCCGCTTTTCTCACTGAGCGTTTTAACTATACTGGGTTCCGGCGCCCTCCACCATGGCATCGTAGGCCCGCTTGACCTTGTCATAGTTTTTATCCCGGTCCAGGGCCACGCCCCGGCCCACGCCGTCCACGATGCGGCCCACGCCGATGGCCTCCAGCTTCTCGTCGGTCTCCGCCAGCAGGGCGGGAGCGGAGCCGGGGTCTGTAGAGCGGCCATCGAAGATGATGTGGAGATACACCCGGCTGAGGCCGTTGTCCCGGGCCATTTCGCAGATGTTCAGCGGGTAGTCGATGCAGCCGTGGGAGGACTTGTAGGTCAGGT
>NZ_CAJULS010000203.1 GCF_910587525.1 uncultured Oscillibacter sp.
AAATGGGGTCCAGGGCGCTGGTGGGTTCGTCCATCAGCAGCACCTTCGGCTCCACAGCCAGGGCGCGGGCGATACAAAGCCGCTGCTGCTGGCCTCCGGAGAGGCCCAGGGCGTTCTTTTTCAGTCGGTCCTTCACCTCGTCCCAGATTGCCGCCCCCCGGAGGGAGCGCTCCACAATATCGTCCAGTTTGGCCTTGTTGCGGACACCATGGGTCCGGGGACCGTAGGCGATGTTGTCATAGATACTCATGGGGAAGGGATTGGGCTTCTGGAACACCATGCCGATCTCCTTCCGCAGCAAGTTCACATCCAGGCCAGGGGCGTATACATCCTGCTCCCCATAGCGCACCTCGCCGGTGATCTTCACGCCAGGAATTAAATCGTTCATCCGGTTCAGTGTTTTCAGAAAGGTGGACTTCCCACACCCGGAGGGACCGATAAAGGCGGTAATGTTCTTCTCCGGAATTTCAATATTGATATTGTTCAGTGCCTGGGCCGTCCCATACCACAGGCACAAATCCTTTGCGGTAACAATACTGCTCATAACGCTCTCCTTTTTTTGAAGATCCGGCCAACCAGGACTGCGGCAAAATTGATGGTCAGCGTCAGTGCCATCAGAATCGCGGCGATAGCAAAGGATGCCTGTGCGCCGCCCGGCCCCGGCTCCTTGGTGTAGAGGTACAACGCCACAGTAAGGGTGGCTCCCGGACTGCCCAGGCCGCTGAGAAAGCCGTTCAGAACATGAGCGAATCCCGCTGTAAATAACAGCGCCGCCGATTCCCCCAAAATGCGGCCCGCCGACAGGATACAGCCAGTGATTACCCCATCCACACAGCCAGGGAGTACTACCGTCCGAACGACCCGCCATTTTCCGGCTCCCAGGCCGAAAGCCCCTTCTCGGTAGCTCTGCGGCACGGTTTTCAAGCTCTCCTGTGCGGTACGCATGACAGTAGGCAGGTTCATAATAACCAGTGTCAATGCCCCGGCCAGCAGACAGGAACCGAAGCTGTTGGCGAAAATCAGCATCCCTACCAGCCCGAAGATAATGGACGGAATGCCGGACAGGGTTTCTGCCGCGTACTCAATGACCGTCACCAACCTCTGGCTGGAGGCATACTCTGTCAGATAGATGGCCGCACCCACTCCCAGGGGAAGTACAATCAGCAGCGTAGCTACGATGATATAGACTGTGTTCAAAATATCCGGCAAAATGCCAATCGTTCCCGCCAGATAGCTTGGTTTTGTGGAGAGCAGTTCCCAGGTAATACTGGGGAGTCCCTTTATCAGAACATATCCAATCAGGAACAGGGCAATTCCACAGGTC
This sequence comes from uncultured Oscillibacter sp., assembly GCF_910587525.1. Lineage (GTDB taxonomy): Bacteria > Bacillota > Clostridia > Oscillospirales > Oscillospiraceae > Oscillibacter. Next base: position 1,325 of record NZ_CAJULS010000203.1, read on the forward strand.
AGAGCTGTGGACAGTGCCATCAAGCCCCTCATCAGGCCAATGTAACCCTTCCGTTTGGTCGTGATCCAGTTGCTTTGCATGGTCAGCCCTCCTTTTTGCGTTTCAGGAAGAAATTCAGCGCGGCATTGAGCAGCAGCACGAATAAGTAGAGAACCAGGGCAATAGAGAACAGGGCCTGCCGCTGCAATCCGCTGGAATAGGCCATCTCGCTGGCGACTGCCGTGGTGAGAAAACGGACGCTCTGGAACAGGGACGGCATATTAGGCACATTGCCGGACACCATCATCACCGCCATAGCCTCTCCGATAGCCCGGCCCACCCCCAGTACTACCGCCGCCGCTATGCCGCTTTTTGCTGCCGGAGCGGATACGCGGAAGTAGGTTTCGATGGGTGTAGCCCCCAGAGCAAGGGAGGCATCCTCGTATTCCTGCGGGACCGCCTCTAACGCAGTGACAGACACCTTAATAATGGAAGGCAGGATCATAATGGCCAGCACGATGATCGCCGCCAGCAGACTGGCCCCGTCCGGCACATGAAAGAGCTGCCGTATTCCCGGAACCAGCACCAGCATACCTACCAGACCGTAGACCACCGAGGGGATGCCCGCCAGCAGACTGACAGCAGATTCCACCACAGCTTTCACCTTTGGCGGGGCCAGCTTTGCCAGATATACCGCCGTGAAGAAGCCAACCGGTACGCCAAAGAGAATAGCTCCGGCAGTTCCATAGATGCTGGTCAAGATAAAAGGCAGAATTCCGAAGGACGGTTCTTTTGCTGTGGATTCCCAGGTGTCTCCCAACAGGAAGTCCAGCAGGCCAATTTGCCGGATAGCAGGGATTCCGGACAGGATCAGATATACCGTAATAAGCAGGACACAGCCCACCGTGACCAGACCCAGGAACAGGAATATCCCGTGAATCAGGTTTTCTATAAACCGTTGATGTTTTCCCATAAATTGAGCCTCCTAATGGGTAGGAGCGGCGGCAGAGAAAGCCGCCGCTCCACGAGAGGGGTTCAGTTCGCCGCCACCGCGCCGGCCTTACTGATAAAGTCAGAGGCATCGGCAGAGGTTGCGAAATCGAAGAATGCCTGGGCGGCCTCGGACAGCTTGGCATCGGTCTTTGTCACCAGCACGAAGGGACGCTGGATCACATAGCTGCCGTCCTTGACGGTGTCCTCGGTGGGAGCCACGCCGCCCACGGTAAGGGCCTTTACGCTGTCACTGACAGAAGCTAGAGAAGCGTAGCCGATAGCGTCCGGATTCTGAGAGACGGCAGTAATCACATCGCCGGTAGAGGTCAGTTCCTGGCGGTACTGGCAGGCATCCTCGGTGCCGGTAATGGATTCAAAGCCGTCCCGCGTTCCGCTGCCAGCCTCCCGGCCAATGAGGACTACGGCCGCGTCGCTGCCGCCTGCATCCTTCCAGTTGGTGATCTCGCCGGTGTAGAGCTTGGCGATGGTTTCCACGTCCAGGTCGGCCACGGGGTTGTCCGGGTGAACGATGACGGCGATGCCGTCATAGGCCAGGACGGTGGCCGTCAAGCCGCTGGCTGTTTCCTCATCCTTCAGATTGCGGCTGCTGAGGCCAATGTCACAGCGGCCCTCCTGGACAGCCTTGATGCCGGAGCCGGAACCGGTGGGGTTGTAGGTAAAGGTCACGCCGTCGTTCTGCTCCATGAACGCCTCGC
>NZ_CAJULS010000204.1 GCF_910587525.1 uncultured Oscillibacter sp.
TGTATTTTGGCTACACCGTCTCCAACGCCAAGGGCAAGCCCACCAACAGCGAGTTCATCGCCATGATCGCGGACCGGCTGGTGCTGGAGATGCGCGCCGGCGGCCGGCTGTCCGGCTGAGAGAAAATCCTGAAATATGGAAGAGGAGAGGATTTCACCTCTCCTCTTCCGTTTGCCGGGAGTTCAAAACCGGCCTCTGTCAACGGGCGGTTGACAGGTTGTGACAGTCTGTTGCTTGTCTGTCGGGGGCGACTATGTTAAACTGTGAGACAGAAAAGACCCCTGCCGCAGGGAGAAAGAGGAGGAATCGCTATGGAGTGGAATCAGCGCCTTGCCGCTGTCCGGAAGGCCGCCGGACTCACCCAGGAGCAGCTGGGGGAGCTGGTGGGCGTCACACGGCAGGCCGTCAGCAAGTGGGAAGCCGCTCAGACGGTGCCGGACGCACTGATGATCGCGGAGATCTGCCGCCAGCTGCACGTCTCGGCGGACTACATCCTGTTGGACAAGGAGCCGGAGGAGGAAGCGGCCGAGGAGACTCCGTCCGGGGTCCCGGATACCTGCCCCTGCTGCGGGCGGGAGACCTCCGGAGGTATATGCCCCGCCTGCGGGTACGCGCTGCCCCCGGCGGCGGTGTCCCAGGGCCCGCTGTATGCGGTGGTCGGTGCCCTGGCGGGTCCTATCCGGCAGGATCAGGCACAGAAAATAGTAAAGTATTGCGGCCTTACACCTGAGGAGATTGAACGCCTGAATGAGGGCTATCAGTGTACCTATCCCCACAATCAGTTGGTTTTCTGCCGGGGGCGGAACGCCAGGGCCGCCCAGTGGGTGGCGGCCCATCTGGGCCAGGTGCTCCTGCCCCGCATCGTGGAGGACAGGGGAGAGGAGGAGGATCTTCTCCGGGTCAAGCCGGACGCCATGGACGTGATGCCTTTGGAGCAGACGCGGTCCGGCGGACTGGGGTTCTGGGGCACCGTGGGGGCGGTGGCCGTGGGTATCATCGTGACGCTGATTTTCTTCTCCTTCTTTTGAGATGCGGCGGTACACGCTTCCGGCGGCGGCCGTGGCCGCTCTGTACGTCCTGAACCGCCTGGTGCTGATTCCCCGCACCGCCGGAGTGCTCCACGGTCTGCTGGCGTGGTACTTCGCCGACTTCCTGGCCGGCGGGCTGATGGTGTGCGTTCTGGGCGCATTACTGGCGGCGGCGGGACATCCTGTCCGGCTGCGGGTCCTGCCCGTGTCAGCACTCCTGCTGGGGTGCGGGTGTTTCTGGGAGTACGTGACCCCGCTGTACCTGCCCCGGTCCGTGTCCGACCCCTGGGACATCCTGGCGGTGTGGCTGGGCGGAATGGGGATGCTGTTTTGCCTGTGGTACGGGGAGAGACGGGCGTAAGGCTGCCGGTCCCCGGGGCAGCTCCGGCGGTCTGCTTTGCCGCACCGATGAATACGAAAAGTTTATTTTGTCAATTTCATTACAATTGGTAAAGCAATTTGCCCGGTTGGGGAGTATTCAGTGTGGGCGCGGCGGGGAATCCTTTGACAAATCTGCGGGGATATGGGATACTCTAGAAGATAAGAGCCGCGCCGCAGCGGAAAATGGGCCCTGGAGCCCGGAACGGATAGGAGTAATGACATGGATGTATTGAGAAAGAAAAAGGGGTTTATCTGCGACATGGACGGCGTGATCTACCACGGCAACCAGCTGCTGCCTGGGGTCAAGAAGTTCGTGGAGTGGCTGGTGAAGGAGAAGAAGAACTTTCTGTTCCTTACCAACTCCAGCCAGTACACCCCCAAGGAGCTCCAGCAGAAGCTGGCCCGCATGGGCCTGGATGTGGACGAGACCCACTTTTATACCAGCGCTCTGGCCACGGCGTATTTTCTGGACAGCCAGTCGCCGGGGTGCAGCGCCTATGTGGTGGGAGAGCACGGTATCACCAACGCTCTCTACGACAAGGGCATCACCTACAACGACGTGAACCCCGACTATGTGGTGGTGGGGGAGTCCTCCGCCTACAATCTGGAGCAGATCACCAAGGCCATCCGCCTGGTAAACGCCGGGGCGAAGCTCATCGGGACCAACCCGGACCTGACGGCCCCGGCGGAGGCGGGGATCGTGCCGGCCTGCCGGGCGCTCATCGCGCCCATCGAGCTGGCCACCGACCGGCAGGCCTATTTCGTGGGCAAGCCCAACCCGCTGATGATGCGCACCGGCCTGCGGATGCTGGGCGTCCACTCCGAGAACGCGGTGATGGTGGGCGACCGCATGGATACGGACATCATTGCCGGCATCGAGACGGGTCTTGACACCGTGCTGGTGCTCTCCGGCGTGTCCAGCCGGGAGACCTGCGAGGAATATCCCTACCGCCCTGATTTCATTTTGAAGGGCGTGGGAGAGATCCCCGGAAATTGAGCAGAACACCGGAGAGCCGGCAAAGGGCTCTCCGGTGTTTTATGCCGTCAGATCAAAATCCCCTCACAATGATCGATCTCGTGCTGGATGATCTCCGCCGTCCAGCCGGTGAAGGTCTTCAGCCGGGTTTGAAACAGCTCGTTCTGATACCGCACCTTGATGGTCTGCCAGCGGCGGGTCCTGCGGGCGCCGGAGAGGGAGAGGCATCCCTCCTCCGCCTCATAGGGGCCGGATGCCTTGACGATTTCCGGATTGAACATCACCATGTCCGCTCCGTCGTTTTCAAATACGATCACCCGCCGGTTCACACCGATCATGTTGGCCGCCATGCCGACACAGTCGTCCCGGTGAGCCGCCAGGGTGTCCAGCAGGTCCCGGGCCGTCTCCAGGTCCTCCACGCCGGCATAGTCCGCCCGCTGGGTGAGGCGGGCGGGGTCTTTTACAATCTCCCGTACCATGCAGATCACTCCGTTTTCCTATCTCGGTGTGCCCGTTCGCCGGGCCCTAGAGCAATTCCCCAAAATACTGAGAAAAGTTCAGCGGTCCGGGAAAGGCATAGCTGCGTTGCCGG
>NZ_CAJULS010000205.1 GCF_910587525.1 uncultured Oscillibacter sp.
TACACTCTTTCCCTACACGACGCTCTTCCGATCTCAGCAGTATCCTGGCAGCACTCTTTCATTGAAAAACCGCCCATGTCATCCGGCACGGGCGATTGCAGTTCTAGGCCGCAATGCGACAGATTTTGACAGCTCTATTTTTCCGCTTTCCGTATAAACTATCCCTGAAAAATACGGGGAGATGGGAACGATGCGGAAAAAACAGCTGCTTTTTTTGTGTTTAATCGGGCTGGCGCTGTGGGCGTCTGCAGGCGAGGAGGCCCTGCCTGCGGACGCCCCGGCAGAGCTTCCGGCAGAGGCAAAATATATTGCGCTGACCTTTGATGACGGTCCCCGCCGGGAGACGACGGCAAAGCTCTTGGACGGCTTACAGGAGCGGGGCGCAAGCGCCACCTTCTTCCTGGTAGGTGAGGAGATCGCCGGCAAAGAGGATCTGGTGGAGCGGATGGCGGCAGAGGGTCATCAGATTGGCAACCATACCTGGAGTCATGTGCGGTTGGAGAATCCGGAAGCCGCCGAACAGGAGATCCGCATGACAGAGGAGACGCTGGATGAGCTTCTGGGAGAGAACGGATATTGGCTTCGCCCGCCCTATGGCCTCATTGGCGAGGGAATAGAGACCGGCGTCCCCCTGGTTAAGTGGTCTGTAGATCCCCGGGACTGGGAGAGGCGCAATACAGCGCAGGTGGTGCAGGCTGTGCTGCGGGATGCCGAGCCCAATTCCATCATCCTGCTCCACGATATATATCCCACCTCTGTGGAGGCGGCTCTTCAAATCATAGATGCCCTTCAGAAGGAGGGATATTGGTTTGTCACAGTGGAGGAGCTGCTGTGTCTAAATGGCGTGGTTGCGGAGCCGGAAGTAATGTACCGAACCGGAAAAGGATAGAAGAAGGGCGGACGCTGACAGCGTCCGCCCTTTGCTGCGGTAAATCAACCCAAAATCAACAGGACCAGAGTCAGAATCAGGAAAAGGGCCCCCACCCATTTAGTGGCTCGGGCCAGCTTGGCATCCAGCGTTTTGGCTTTGTTCTTAGCCAGGAAGGAGTCGGCCACACCGCCGATGGCACCGGAGAGACCGGCGCTCTTGCCGGACTGGAACAGTACAGCCAGAATAATGGCAAGACCGCAGAGCAACTGCAGAACGGTGATAACAATCTTTAAAGTACCCATGTGGAAAACCTCCAAAATTTCCTCATGCGCAGGCATGATATGTTATTTTACGAGTAATTATATTACCATAGATTGTCCCCGTTTTCAAGTGGAATTTTACAAATAAATGAAAAATAAAGTGGAACAAATGTTTGCAATTTTGGAATGTATGTGATATGATATTCAAAATAGGATCTAAGACGGAAATAAGGAGGTCCACTATGGCAGAGCTTTCCAAGATGCAGAAGCGGATCTATGACTACATCGCGGCCTGTATTCAGGAGCAGGGATATGCCCCATCGGTGCGGGAAATCGGGGAGGCCGTAGGACTGAAATCGCCCTCCACCGTGCATTTTCACCTAAAGCATCTGGAAGAGGCTGGTGTCATTGCCAAGGGAGCCGGCAAGGGCCGGGCCATTGCCCTGACGGAGCAGGCTCAGCAGCCGCCGGAAGACCGTATTCCGATTGTGGGCAACGTAGCGGCCGGCAGCCCCATTTTGGCGGAAGAGTACATTGAGGACTACCTCACTTTTGACACTGGCGGCCATGGGGATGAGTACTTTGCCCTGCGGGTACGGGGCGAGTCTATGTTGAACGCCGGCATTCTGCCGGGGGATCTGGTGGTGGTACGCCGCCAGCAGACGGCCAGCAACGGCGAGATCGTAGTGGCCCTCCTGGAGGACGAGGCCACGGTAAAGCGGCTGTCCAGGCGGAACGGGGAGACTTGGCTCCTGCCGGAGAATGAGGATTACAGTCCCATTGACGGCACCTATGCCACGATTATGGGGAAGGTCACTGCGGTGGTGCGGTGGTATTGAAGGGTCAGCTGCGGCGGCACAGGGGATATACCCTGTGCCGCTGTTTGAGTGCCCGTCAGTTGGCCGGGGATCTTCGTTTTTCATGGGAGCGGGGCGGAGGCGGGGACTGTAAGGCCGTCCTCAGCTTCTCCAGGGCCCGTTTTTCAATGCGGGATACATAGCTCCGGGAAATCCCAAAAGACGAGGCAATCTCCCGCTGGGTCAGGGGCACAGTGCCACCCAGGCCATAGCGCAGGCGGATGATCTCCGCCTCCCGGCTGGTCAAACACTCCCGCAGCAGCGTATGGAGACGCAGGGCGTTGTCTCGGTCATGGAGATCGTCCAGCATGGTGTCGTCAACGCCTACCACGTCGATCAGTTGCAGGGCATTGCCCTCCTTGTCGTTTTCAATGGAGTCCGACAGGGAAACCTCCCCCTGGAGCTTTTTCTGACTGCGGAAATACATCAAGATCTCATTTTCAATACACCGCGCGGCATAGGTGGCCAGGCGGGCTCCTTTGGAGGGATCAAAACTGGAGATACCCTTGATGAGTCCAATGGTGCCGATGGAGATCAGATCGTCCTGGTCCGTGCTTTGGGTGTAGTATTTTTTTAACGAAGACAGCAAAAGGAAAAGAACTCTGGAAAGCCTACGGACAGAAGGCATTCCAGGGGTGCGGGAGGGAGATGGTATGCCGCTATACGGTGATTTGGGACGGACAGTAAGCGCATATCTACCGATTCACTTGCTGCCGAATGTATGCCTGTTGGTTATGATACAATTTTTCATTGCACTGAGAACTTCCAGCAAAAACTGCTGTTCAGAGTCAGTGCAGCCGGACAGCATCTCTGACAATTCCGGCTGCCAAACACCGCAGCAGTCCGGCTGGTTTTCATAAAGAAGTTTATCCGCGGTACACTCCATAGCCTCCGCGATATTGACAACCGCTTGCAGGCTGGCCTGCTTGATTCCATTCTCAATGTGGCTGACGTAAGGGACAGAGAGGTTTGCGCACTCTGCTAG
>NZ_CAJULS010000206.1 GCF_910587525.1 uncultured Oscillibacter sp.
GCCGGACCTGGCAGTGCGGCACCATCCAGCTGGACAGCCAGCTGCCGGAGCGCTTCGAGCTGGAGTACACCGGCGAGGACGGAGCGAAGCACCGCCCCGTGATGATCCACCGTGTGGTGCTGGGAAGCATCGAGCGGTTCATCGGCGTTATCACCGAGCACTTCGCCGGGGCCTTTCCGGCCTGGCTGGCCCCCGTGCAGGTGAAGGTCCTCACCGTCACCGAGCGGGCGGACGAGTACGCCTCCTCCGTGACCGCCGCCCTGGATCAGGCGGGCTTTCGGGCGGAGACTGACAAGCGCAACGAGAAAATCGGCAAGAAGATCCGGGAGGCCACCCTGGAGAAGATCCCCTATATGCTGGTGCTGGGCGACCGGGACATGGAGAACAGGACCATCTCCGTCCGTCACCGCAGCGGCGAGGACCTGGGGGCCATGACTCTGGACCAGTTCCTGGAGCTGCTGAGAGGCGAAGTGGACAGCAAAGAGCGCAAGTAAAACAGATGAGACCACGGCGGCGCGGGCATTCAGCCCGTGCCGCCTGTGCATTTTTCATCCCCCTAATAAAGGCGCCGCACGGCGGATGATGGGTCGGGGATGGAGGAAAATGCAGGATTTCTGTGAGAGTTATGCAAAACGGGAGAGAAAATGAAAGGACAAAAGTGCAAACTTGCAGAAAAAGCTGCAAAATTCAAATTAGCACTTGAAAAATGAAGGAATAAGGATTATAATATTCAATGTAGGAAAGACCATTGTATCAAAATAGGAAAAGAGGATTTGAGATGAAAAAAATTCTGTCTCTGCTGATGGCCGTCATGATGATGGTCACCGTACTGGCCGCCTGCGGCGGCGGCAATTCCGGCAGTGGCTCCGGCGACAAGGGCGCGGCTGCTGTGGACACCAACACCGTGGCCGTGGGCGCCGTGGTCATTGCCCGGGACGACGTGCCCGAGGCCGACATCTACGACTTTGTGTCCACGATTTTTGAGAACAAGGACGCCATCACCGAGCAGCATGCCAAGGGCGGTGAGCTGGACCTGGACTTTGCGTCCTCCGTCACCTCCGTGCCCTATCACCCCGGCGCGGCCAAGTATTTCGCTGAGAAGGGCAAGGACGTGGCCTCCGTGAAGGACGGCGCTGGCGTGGGCGGCTCTAAGGCCCTGACCTTCGGCACCGGCGGCGAGTCCGGCACCTATTACGGTTTCGGCGGCGTGCTCTCCAGCTATGTCTCCAACAACACCGGCGTCTCCGTTACCGCTGTCACCTCCGGCGGCTCCAAGGCCAATATCGAGGATCTGGCCGCCGGCGATGTGCAGCTGGGCTTTGTCCAGTCCGACGTTATGAGCTACGGCTACAACGGCGAGCGCCTGTTTGACAGCCCGGTGGACAACTTCTCCGTGGTGGCCGCCCTGTACATGGAGCAGGTCCAGATCGTTACTACCAACCCCGACATCAAGTCCGTGGCCGACCTTGCCGGCAAGTCCGTCTCCATCGGTGACCGGGGCTCCGGCGTGTGGTTCAACGCCGTGGACGTGCTGGGTGCTTACGGCATTGATCCCGACAGCGGCATCAGCCCCGTCTACCAGGGCTTTAGCGACAGCGCCGATAGCCTGAAGGACGGCAAGATCGACGCCGCCTTCGTGGTGGCCGGTGCGCCCACCACCGCCATCGTGGACCTGGCCACCTCCAAGCCCGTGTACCTGGTGAGCCTGGACGAGGAGCACACCAACAGCCTGCTGGCCGCTTCTCCCTACTACAGCGCCTATACCATCCCTGCCGGGACCTACTGAGAGGCCCCGTTCAGGGACCGTTAAAAACCCAGTCCGGAAGGGATTCCATCCGGCAAGGGCCGCGTTTCGCGGCCCTTGCTGTGTTGAAAGGGCAGAGGCGGATTCTCCGCCTTTTCAAAACAGCAAGCGAAATTTCGATTGAGGAGGTTTCACCCTATGCGTGAGAAAGACAGAAACGCCCTGCCGGACGTGGAGACCGGCGCGGCGGCGGAGATGGACGAGGTCATGCGCAAATTTGACCGGGAGTCCGCCACCCGCGTTTGGGAGGGAACGCCCAAGCGGGTGGTCAGCGTGATCACAGCGCTGTTCTCTCTGTATTGCATCTGGTCCACCCTGTGGAGCACGGCGGACCTGCCCATCCGCCTGTCGGCCTTCCTGGGCCTTATTATTATCATGGGCTATCTCAACTATCCCGTTCACAAGGGCCACGTGACCCCCAACGCCATGCCCTGGTATGACGTCGCGCTGATGGTTCTGGGCGCCGGCTCCTTTTTCTACTACTGCCTAAATTACAAGGGGCTTGTGATGGTCATCACCAGCGCCGCCAAGATCGACCCCTGGGGTGAGAGTGCCGTGGACGGGGCCTGGCTCTATATTGTTTTGGGCATTGTGGGCATTTTGTGTCTGGCGGAGCTGTGCCGCCGGTGTGTGGGCCTGCCCATCCTATTTGTGGTGGGGGCGCTGATGATCTACACCTTTGCCAGCGGCCAGAGCTTGGCCCGGGTGATCTACACTCTCTTCTACGGCACCTCTGGTGTCATGGCCACCCCTATTCAGGTGTGCGCCAAGTTTATCGCTGTGTTCATCATCTTCGGCTCCTTCCTGGAGCGGACCGGTATCTCCAGCTTCTTCATCGACCTGGCCAACTGCGCGGCGGGCTCTTCCTCCGGCGGTCCGGCCAAGGTGGCGGTGATCTCCTCCGCCCTGTGCGGCATGGTCTCCGGCTCCTCCGTGGGCAACACGGTGACTACCGGTTCCGTCACCATCCCCATGATGAAGAAAACGGGCTACAAGGGCGAATTCGCCGCGGCGGTGGAGGCCGCCGCCTCCACTGGCGGGCAGATTATGCCCCCCATCATGGGCGCCGCCGCCTTCCTCATGGCGGAGTATATGGACACCACTTATGCCACCGTTGCCTTGAGAT
>NZ_CAJULS010000207.1 GCF_910587525.1 uncultured Oscillibacter sp.
GGTCCGCGATCATGGCGATGAACTCGCTGTTAGTGGGCTTGCCCTTGGCGTTGGAGACGGTGTAGCCAAAATACTTCTGCAGTGTCTCCAAATCGCCCCGGTCCCAGGCCACCTCGATGGCGTGGCGAATGGCCCGCTCCACCCGGGAGGGCGTTGTGGCAAACCGCTTGGCCACTGCCGGATAAAGCACCTTGGTCACGGCGTTGATGACATCCATGTCCTCCACGGTTATCATAATGGCCTCCCGCAGGTACTGATAGCCCTTGATGTGGGCGGGCACGCCGATCTCATGGATCACGGAAGTCACCATGTTTTTCAGGGACGAGGCGTGCTCGTCCGCCGGGGCGGTCTGGGCGAACACCGTCCGCATCCGGTCCAGAAGAGCCCCTACCTCGCAGGGCTTGGGCAGGAAATAGCTGACGCCCAGATCACTGGCCTCCGCCACCACCTGGTCGGCACAGAACGCCGAGAGCAGAATCACCTTGGGCATGGCTCCGCCGGCCTTGAGCTGCCGCAGAACAGACAATCCGTCCTGCCCCGGCAGGACCACGTCCATGACCAGCAGGTCCGGCCTGCAGCTGCCCGCCAGCTCCAGCGCCTCCGTCCCGTTCCCCGTAGATCCCACCACCGCAAAGCTCTCGCTTCTCTCGATCTCTTCCCGCAGCATCGTGCGGAATTCCTCGTTGGCGTCTGCCAGCAATACGTTTCTTCTGATTTCCATGTTTTACCCTTGTCCTTTTCCAGAATTTAGGAATTGCGACGAATTCTCGAAGGTTGGAATCACCTTTCCTATAAATTAGCATAAATTTACAGATTTTTCAAGTATTACTGTAAATAAATTCCAAGAAATATTCGACAGCTTTCTCAGGACAGCTGCCGCTGTTTTGTGATAATATCCACGCTTTTCCGCATCAACAGCAATATCCTGTCACTTTCGGAAGAGAGCTCCCGAAAGATATGCCATCATCCCGCAAAATGGGGGGCAAGGGAATTTCAGTATATGTCCGTTCCCATCCCACGCCGGTTGAAAGGCGGAGGCGGCGCTTTTAAGTCGCCCGCTCCGCCATAATACAGCACGGGGACTAGAGAGGTTGTAAAATATATAGTATCATAACTCACCATCAAATTCAATCCATTCTAAAAACTTTCCCGCGTCCCTTGTAACATTTTTCGCTCTCAATGGCGGCATGATTTCACGATTGTGAAAAAAGACAGCAGCCTGGGACGGAGAAATCCGCCCCAGGCTGTGTCCTGCCCACCTATCCGTTCCCAGCTGCTTCCAGCATATGATCGATCAAAATTCCATAACCTTTGGTAGGATCATTTAATAGGACGTGGGTGACAGCTCCTACGATTTGTCCATTTTGCAAAATAGGAGATCCGCTCATCCCCTGGACAATTCCACCAGTGACGGCAACCAGCTCCGGGTCTGTGACTGAGATCACCATATCACGCCCATCCCCGGCGCCGGGGATCACTTTGAGAATTTCAATGTCATATTCCGACACCTCATCTCCCTGGACATTGGAACGGATCACCGCGGGGCCGGCCTTCGGCTGTCCGACGGGCATGGCTCCGGCGTCTTTCAGCCCCTCAGTGTCCAAAGTGCCGAAGATCCCGGCGCTGGTATTGGCGTACAACTGCCCCAGGTCCCGGGTGAGATCAAAATCCCCCCTCAGCTCTCCGGCCGCGCCGGTCTCTCCTTTTTTCACGGCTTTCACCGTGGAGGGCAGAACGGAACCATTGGAAAAAGGCATCAGCAGCGCTGTGTCAACATCTGTGATGCCGTGGCCCAGGGCGCCGAAAACCCCGGTGGCCGGGTCATAAAACGTCATTGTGCCAATGCCCGCCATGCTGTCCCGAATCCAGGCGCCGATGCAGTAGACGCCCTGGTCATTTTGTGTGGGGGCAACAGAGAGGGTCATACTGCCGCCGTCCCGGCGGACCTGGAGGTCCGTCTCCGAGCCCCCGCTCTCCTGGAGAAGGGACTGGAACTGCTCTGTGGAGGTCACCGCGGCCCCGCCGCACTCCATGATCACATCTCCGGTGCGCAGTCCGCAGCTCCTGGCGGGTGTGCCGCCATCGGTGAGCTTCACCACCACCACGCCCCGTGAAAACAGCTTGATGCCCACCGTGTGTCCCACAGGCACCAACATCCGGGCGGACTCATTTGAAAAAGCGCCGCTCACCTCTGCCGCTTCCGCGGGCGCTCCGGCGCAGAGGAGCAGGGCCAGAAGGAACGCCGCGCCGCCCCGCAGCAGTCCCTTCGCGTGTTTTGGTACTTCATACAATGCGATCACCCCTTTCAAACAAATCACATCCGCCAGCAATTTTTCGCCGGCGGCTCTCTTATGATTTGCCCCCGCCGGGAAAACACACCTTGCAAAAAGCGGAAGCCTGTCCAAGGAACAGACTGCCTTGCCCGGTTTTACAGGGGATCAAGAAAACCCGCAGGCAAAAGCCCGCGGGTTTTCCAGAATTTTTCAGAATCTGCCTCATTGGCAAGCGGAGAATATCAGGGGTCAGTCCCGCTTGTTGAAAATTTTGAAAATGTCGTCGAAGGGGTCGTCCTCCTTCTCCGCCTTTGGTACGTCGTCCTCTCCCAGGGGAACAGGGGCCGGCGCGCCGCCGGTCTGACTCTCCTGGGCCACCTTGGGCAACGCCTTGGCGTCCTTATCGAAGCCAGTGGCAATGACGGTGACCCGGATCTCGTCGTCCATGGTCTCATCGAATGTAGCGCCGAAGATGGTCAGGGCGTCCGGGTGGACGGCGTCCCGCACCAGGCTGGCGGCCTGCTCCACCTCTTCCAATCCAATATCCATAGAACCGGTGATATTGATCAGCACGCCCTTGGCGCCCTCGATAGAGGTCTCCAGCAGGGGGCTGGAGATGGCCATCTTGGCGGCCTCCTCGGCCTTGCCCTT
>NZ_CAJULS010000208.1 GCF_910587525.1 uncultured Oscillibacter sp.
GAATCATCCGCTCCATATCCTGGCCGAACACGATGGCGCTCAACACAGCGTTCTGATACTGGCCTGGGAGCCGGCGTTGACAGAGTTCTGTCTGGAGCATGGCTTTGAGCCGCATTTCCGCTTTGTACTCCCACTTCATCGCAAAGGGGCCGGTATTGTAGATGGTGAAGATGGCGCCGTCCGTTAAAAGAAGGCCGGTTGAGCGGGAACCGCGTATCTTGACCGCCTGTGCCCCCAAGCCTTTTACTTCTCTGGAGCTGTAGTAAGCAGGCCGGCCAATGCACGGAGCGGCGGAGAGCGGCGTGGGGCTGAATACGGCTGGCTTTTCCCAAGGGAATACCAAGACGTTAGCATTGAGCATTGTCACCAAAACCTCGGCCATACGGTGGAGCCGCAGGCGGCGGGGGACTTCCGACTTCAACACATTTGTCTCGGTACTGCCGGAGAGATAGGGCAGGAACCGATCCGGCCACTTGTCCGCCAGCAGCTTTTTTGCGGCTGTGGTCAGCCGGAGCGCCCGCAGCCCATCACGATAGTAAGTCCGCAGGAGTTTTTCTCCTTTAAGCGATTTGAGGATTTTTTCCTGGTATGCGCCTGTACTGGGCAGGCGGTTTATCTGGGCCGTGGGGAACTCACCGGACAGAGCGGTGAGCGTCAGCAGCAAATTTGCCAGCGTGTCCTCGGGCGGTATCTGCTTACTGCCAGCAGCCATATTGACACCACCTCTTTTCACTGTTTTTTACCGTGGGTGCGTATAACTTCGGTATTTTTCATACCGGCTCAGGGAGGGAAAATCCCCTGCTGCACAAGGCTTTGCTGAAATTTACCGAGGGTCCCAAAACGGAAGCTCCAAAACAGCCCCAAATGGGACCCCTGTTTCGAGGGTACTTTTCCTACAAATCCGTGATGGATTGCAGCGCCGCCTGACGCTCCGCCAGCCACTCCGGGAAGTGCGCGCTGTCCATGATGGAGATGCGGGTGCAGTCCGTTTCGCCCAACTCCGTGGTGTTGTAGGCGTCGCACAGCAGGCCGCTGTCATCGGTCAGAATAAACGAGGCGGCCACGTCCAGGAACTGCTTCAGCTCCAGATTGTCGTAGTCACGCACCCGGCGTTTAGGCAGGTCCTGACAGTAGATGTGGGAGAAGCAGACCACACAATGCTGGAACCGGGGCATGGGGTGCTCTCTGGTGTACTGGCTCATGGCGGCGGTAAAGGGGTCAAGAAGATATTCCGTACTCTGCCGCTGCTTCCGTTTTGGGAGCAGACAGGGCAGCGTGATTTCCAGGACGTCACCCTTTTTCTCCACATTGATCCCCTGCATGACGGCGGCGGAGGTCAGGTACTCCTCCTTCTTGATGTTGGTGGTAGAGTAGATCAGGTGCCGCAGCCGGCAGGCGATATTCTCCGCCCTCAGCGCCGCGTCTGCGGACAGCACCTCGTAGTTATCGGGGTATCGCTGGATGTCGGTGGTGTTCATGGCGTAAAGTGCATTGGTCAGCCGGTTCAGGTCGGCTAAAATGGATGTAATTCGCTGGGATAGGATCGCTCGGTTCAAGGCTGTCCTCCTTCCTTATTCTCGCTGATAGTATTGAACTTCCCCCTCCGGGGAGACAGTGCAGTAGCCCCTGGCGTTGGGAATGTCCAGCTCCGGTATCTGCTCCGGCTTGTCCACCAGGATCAGATAGCTGGACGCCTCCTCCGCCGGCGCGGACAGGATGTGATTGATCAGGGTTTCTTTGCCGGACGCGGCGTGGATGACCTCGTACACTTCCCCATCCGCGAAAAAAATCAGCTTGGCGGGGAAATCGCCCACGGAATGGAACTCCACCCGGTCAATGAAGTCCGCCAGCACCCAAACAGAGGCCAGCAGCCCCTTGTCCACGTCCTCAGCGCACTCCGGGGCGGCGCAGTACAGGCCGTCGATGTGCCAGATGCGCCCCTGCTTGGTCAGATAGGACAGGAGATTGCGTACCTTGTCCCGTTTCCTGGGGTAGAGCCGGAGAAGCTGCTCCTCCGTCAGCGCCCGGTACATGGTAATATCCCGCAGGATGCTGGCCGCCTCCTGTCCATAGATTTGTTCTCTCGTTTTCATATTCTGCCTCCCATACGCATGATTGCCGTATTATTGGCGTATTCCGATGGTATTAAAGCGGCGTTTATACGCACAGCATAAACCTCTGTACGCATAAACGCCGTATTACCGCTGTATCAAAACCACTGTACGCATTACCGAAGTATCGTGGGCGTATCGAAATCAGAGGACGTATAAAGGCGTATTACTGCCGTATTATCGCCGCCTGAATACGCATCACCCCGCTTCCTGCCCCTCGGCCCGGTTCAGCAGCTCTTGAAGTTCCCGGCGGTCGGTGGTGATCAGCTCCTTCTCCATCTGGCTGCACTTGATTTCCACCGTCACATTGTTGTTATTGGTACTGATGAGGCCGCTGCCCCGCTCGAAGTGGGTGATCTCCATGACCTCCGCCTCGGAGAGATGGAGAATAGTTTGAACGCGCTGGGCCTCCTCGTCCTCCAGGTTGAGCAGGATCTTTGTCTTGGCATTGTTGATGATACCCTTGCCGTACTTGCCATCCTCCAGAGCAAAGAAGTCGTTGAGGTCCTGGGTGGCGCAGATGGCGGAGCCGCCATAGCCCCGGATGATCTTGAAAATCTCCAGCACAAACTCAGCGGCCAGACGGTTGCTGCTGGCCCCAATGAGCTGCCAACACTCGTCGATGAAGATGGCCTTCTCCACCGTCCGGTCCTCCTTGGCCTTGTCCCAGACGAAATCCAGCGCCACGAACATCCCCACCGTCAGCAGGTCGCCGGTCAGCTCGGAGATGTCCAGCACGATGTACTTGTTGTCCAGGGATACATTGGTCTGCTGGTTGAAGGTCTTGGC
>NZ_CAJULS010000209.1 GCF_910587525.1 uncultured Oscillibacter sp.
GGGGCCTACATGATTTCCAATCATGCGCCCTCGACCAACTAGGCGACTTCTCCATAGCTGTTCCAGTACTTTTCTACATATGCACTTGTTTCATGCCGAAAATGACAGCGTTATTATTATAGCAGAGCTTTGCCCAAAGTCAAGCCCCTATTTTCAAGATTTTAAAAAATAATGTAAAAAACTCCAACGATGAGGGAGAATACAACAGCGGCAGCACCGCAGTGAGGCAAACCTGTTTCCTCTGGCCGCGTTCTATAGAGTTCCGTTTCTCTTCAATTTTGCCGATGATACCACAAATATCTGCCTGATTCAAGCCATGCAGGTAAAACAACCGGGAATTTTTCAGCTTCTCTCGCAACGGTGCGGCGGAAACTTTTGAAAAGAGGGCCTAGGAAAGCGCAACGGTTTGTGATATACTATACCGAGCATTGATGCAGATGGCACAGGGCTAAGGGGGAGAGGGCATTGGAGACCGTCAGCGGCATCAGCAGCTGGAAATTGACCATCCGCCGTGAGGCGGCGGGGATTACCGTTTTGCGGGCGGTCACCTGCGAGTCCGCCGCCGCCCTGCCAGAGACGCTGTGGGGGCTGCCGGTGACAGCTTTGGGAGACCATGCCCTGGCCCCCGGCGCCGGACCGGTCCCCGGTCAGGAGGTGCTGGTGTCCTGCGGTCCCCTGCCGCCGGACGCGCAGTGGGACAACCGGAATCTGCGGGACATGACCCTCCCCGCCTCCCTGGAGCAGGTGGGGGATTATGCCCTGTTCAACTGTACAGAGCTGAAGACATTGCGTCTGGGAGATAGCGTGAACCGCTGGGGCGGCGGGGCCATTATGAACTGCCGTCGGCTGGACACCTTCCAGATGGATTGCACCGGACGGGAGGGAGGGCTGCTGGCCTACTTCGCCGGAGAGCTGCCGGGAGAGCTGGATGTGACGCTGCGGCGCGGGGGTGAGATATGGACCCGGCTGATCTTTCCCGAGTATGCGGAGGTCTACGAAGAGAACTGCCCTGCCCACCACTTCGACTACAACATCTACGGCGCGGGTTACGGCTATCACCACTGCTTCTATGGGAAACGGCTGGATCTCAAGTCCTACGATGCACTGTGGGAGCCCATGCTGGCCATGGAGCACGATGGGGACTGCGCCATGCGGCTGGCCTGGTGGCGGCTGCGGTATCCGGCGGAGCTGACAGGCCGGACCGCAGCGGATTACCGGGACTATCTCCGCTCCCATGCCCTGGAGGCTGTCCGGTTTTTGCTGTCCTTGGGAGACGCATCAGACCTCCGGCTGCTGCTGAGGGAGATTATGCCGGACCGGGAGATGCTGCCGGCGGCCTGTGCCCTGGCCCGGGAGCAGCGGAACGCCGCCGCTTTGGCGGTGCTGTTGGAGGAACAGCACCGGCGTTTTCCGGCGGGGGCGGCCAGGGATTTTACACTGTGAGATCAATTCCGGAGGGGCGGTGTTTTGGTGGAACAGAGCTATGAGAACATCGGGCGGGAGATCCTCTCCGCTGCCCGAAATGAGCTGTATATGAACCTGCCCTATCTGGACGCAGCATTGTGCGCACTGACATTTCAGCCTGGCGGCGGGATCACGCTGTCCCTGGCTGTGGACGGGGAGTCGCTGTACTATGACGGGGCCTTTCTCTCGGAGCGGTATCTTCGCTCCCGGACAGCAGTAAACCGGGCCTATCTCCATGTGATTCTTCACTGTATGCTCCGCCATCTGGCAAAAAAGCGGGGCAGAGTGCCGGAGCTGTGGGATCTCAGCTGCGATGCGGCGGTAGAGAGCATTCTGGACGGACTGGATTACCCCTGTCTAGCGGGAGGCGCCGCGCCTGCCCGGCGAAAGTTCTATGGCGAGTGCCGCATGGACATGCCGGTGCTCACCGCCGAGGGCATTTACCGCCGCCTGCTGCGGCTGTCCCTGCCGGAATACGAGCTGGCCCGGCTCCAGCGGCTCTTCCTGGTGGACGACCACGGGCTGTGGGACATGGAGCGGAAGGACAGCCGGGAGCGGAGCCAGCGGCAGGATGAGCGCTGGAGGGACCTCTCGGAGAAGACCCGCACTGGCATGGAGACCGTGCTGGCGGGACAGTCTGCCGGCGGGGAGACGGTGCTGGAACAGATCCGGGTGGCTGTCCGGGATGACGTGGACTACCGGACCTTTCTGCGGCGGTTCGCCGTGCCCCGGGAGGTCATGGCGGTGGACGGCGGTGCCTTTGACTATGGCTTTTACGCCTATGGCCTGCGGCTGTACGGAAACCTCCCCCTGGTGGAGCCGCCGGAGACCAGGGAGGCGAAGCGGATTGAGGATTTCGTCATCGCCGTAGACACCTCCATGTCTACCTCCGGGGAGCTGGTGCGGCAGTTTCTGGCTTGCACCTACGCCATTCTGCGCAGCACGGAGACCTTCACCCGGAAGGTGAACATCCGTATTTTGCAGTGTGACGACCAGGTGCGCTCCGACACGGTGCTCCATGACCTGGAGGACCTGCGGCGGTATATGGAGGATTTTCAGCTCTCCGGCGGCAGCGCCACGGACTTCCGGCCGGTGTTTGACTACGTGGCCCGTCTCCGGCGGGAGGGGGCTTTTACCAGCCTGCGGGGGTTGATTTACTTCACCGACGGCATGGGGATCTATCCCCAGCGGCGGCCGCCCTGGGAGACGGCCTTTGTGCTGCTGGAGGAGCCGCCCATGTCCGTACGGGTGCCTCCCTGGGCGATCCGGCTGGTACTGGATCTGCCGGGGCTGGAGCGGGCTGTCTCCGCAGCGGCGGAGTTGCCTGATATGATGGATTTGGCAGAGCTGCCGGAGCTTTAGAGGTGGTTGCCCTGACGGGCGGGGAGGGATACAGCCATGATGATGGCTGGTGCATATGCACCC
>NZ_CAJULS010000210.1 GCF_910587525.1 uncultured Oscillibacter sp.
GAGGGGCCTGATACCGGCGTTTCCCGGGACTGGGTATACAGGCTCCAAAGTCCGCCTTGGTTGTAGGTAACCTGATACCGGAGCTCCGCCCGGAGGCAGGGGAGGGGGGCGCTGGCGGCCAGCGCCTCCCGGTAGGCAGCCTCCGCCTGGGGCAGGAGCCAGCGTTCACAGTAGCGGAGATAGGAGCGGCACTGAAGCTGATAGTACCGGTGAATGCGCCGGGATACCCGGTCTGCCGCCGGTACCGGCCGTGGGACAGCTACCGAGGCCGTCAGTACAGGGATGTCCTCCACCGTCCACTCCCGCTCCGCCGCAAAGGGTTCCGTGTGCAGTTCCGCCAGACTGTCTCGTGCCATCTCCGCCGCTCCTTCCCATACTGCTGATATATACCCAGCTTATGGAGGAGGACAAACGGTGGTGCGGGGTCCGGGAAAATTTTGCTCTAGGCCTCTTTACTTTCACGCAATGAAGTGTTAAAATACAGAAAACAGCAGAGGAGACTGCCGGCGGGCGGTTTCTTCTGCCCAGTACAACAAGAGTGTGGAGGATACCATACTATGGTCAAGATCGGCAAGAAGGAGAAGAGCGGGCTGCTGTATAAGGCCATTTTGCAGCTGAAGGACGAGCAGGAGTGCTATGACTTTTTCCAGGACCTGTGCACTGTCTCTGAGCTCCGGTCCATGGAGCAGCGCTTTGAGGTGGCGTCCCTGCTGGACGACGGCATGATCTACAACGACATTTTAGAGCGTACCGGAGCCTCCAGTGCCACCATCAGCCGGGTCAACCGCTCATTGAGCTACGGCGCGGGGGGCTATGCCAAGGTCTTTGCCCGGATGAAGAAAAAATGAGCGGATATGATGCCCTGGCCTCCAGCTACGACGGTCTGATGGCCGACGGCGCCTACCGGCGGCGGGCGGATTTTCTGGAGCGGCTGTTTCGGAAGGGGGGCATTCCGGTTCACAGTGTGCTGGACCTGGCCTGCGGCACCGGTACCATCGCCTGCCTTCTGGCGGAGCGGGGATACCGGGTGACTGCCACAGATGGCTCGGAGGAGATGCTGACCCAGGCTATGGCAAAGGCATCCTGTCTGGAGGGGGAGCCTCCGCTGTTTCTCCACCAGGCCATGCCACGCCTGCGGCTGATTCAGCCTGTAGATGCGGCGGTCTCCACTTTGGATTCCCTGAACTACCTGACCAGAAAGCAGGAGCTTCAGGAGACCTTCCGCCGGGTGTACCGCTGGCTGAAGCCCGGGGGGCAGTTCATCTTCGACGTGAATACCCCCTATAAGCTGCGGCGGATGGACGGACAGATGTATATGGATGAGACGGAGGAGAGCTTCTGCGTGTGGCGGACGTTTTTTTCTGAGAGGACGAAGGTCTGTACCTACCAGGTAGACCTCTTCCAGCTGCGCTCGAATAGCGCCTGGGAGCGGGATTTTGAGGAGCACCGGGAGCGGGCCTGGGAGGCAGAGGAGCTGCAGCAGTATCTGGCGGAGGCGGGGTTCACACGGGTCTCCATCACCGGGGATCTGTCTGTGCGCCCCCCGGCGGCGGACGAGGACCGCTGGATTGTGCGGTGCGTGAGAGAATTGGAATCAATATAAGGAGTATTATCCTATGAGCGATCAGCTGGTACGGGCAATTACAAAGGACGGCATGGTGAAGGCCGTGGCGGTCTCTACCCGGGACTTGACGGAGCGGGCGCGGCAGATCCACAGGACCCTGCCGGTGGCTACAGCGGCCCTTGGCCGGACCCTGGCGGCGGCCTCCATGATGGGCAATGCCCTGAAGGAGGACGGAGCCAGTCTGACTCTGCGCATCCAGGGCGGCGGCCCATTGGGTATCCTTTTGGCGGTGTCGGATAATCAGGGCAATGTCCGGGGGACGGTGGACAATCCGGCGGTAGATATTCCCCTGCGTCCCGACGGGAAGCTGGACGTAGGCTCCGCCGTAGGCTGCTGCGGCACGTTGACCGTCATCCGGGACCTGCATATGAAGGACCCCTACGTGGGCAGCGTGGGTCTGCTGGGAGGCGAGATTGCCGAGGATCTGGCGGCCTATTTTGTGGAGTCCGAGCAGATTCCCACGGCCTGCGGCCTGGGAGTGCTGGTGGATCGGGATCAGAGCGTCATGTCGGCAGGAGGATATATCATCCAGCTGCTGCCCGGCGCAGGGGAGGATGTCATCGCCAAGGTAGAGGGCGGCGTCATGGCCGCAGGTTCTGTGACGGGACTGCTGAGCGGGAACAGCAGCCCGGAGGAGTTGCTGCGGCAGGTGCTGTCTGATTTTGAGCTGGAGATTCTGGAGCGGTCTCCCATCGAGTACCGCTGTGACTGCAGCCGGGACCGGATGGAGCGGGCGCTGATCAGCCTGGGCCCGGAGGAATTGAAAGGTATCATCGACGAGCAGGGCGGCGCGGAGCTGACCTGCCGCTTCTGCGATAATGTGCAGACCTTTACGAAAGCGGAGCTGAAAGTCCTTTTGGAGGGGATTCGGAAAAAAATTTAAAAATTTCGTAAAATTGGGTTGACAGAACGGTCCTCTTTGCGTATAATAACTTTTGCCGTCTGACGGAAGACGGTGACCTGGGAGCATAGCTCAGCTGGTTAGAGCACCTGCCTTACAAGCAGGGGGTCACTGGTTCGAGTCCAGTTGTTCCCACCATGTTTCGATGGCCCGGTAGTTCAGTTGGTTAGAACGCTAGCCTGTCACGCTAGAGGTCGACGGTTCGAGCCCGTTCCGGGTCGCCATCTCCCACGGGATATGAAAATATCCCGTGGGTCCCCTCGGGGTTGAAATTCCCCTCTGCACCTTACAGTGCGGATAAAGATTTGCCCAGATAGCTCAGTTGGTAGAGCAGTGGACTGAAAATCCACGTGTCGCTGG
>NZ_CAJULS010000211.1 GCF_910587525.1 uncultured Oscillibacter sp.
GCAGTTCGCTGCGGACAAAGACTTTCGCACATTGTCCGCGCTGGTGGAGAAAGGAATCTCCGGAGGTCCCAACGCCTGGAGGACGCTGCACATGCTGACCTGCCAGAAGCAGGACTGCTGGATTGCGGAGGAACTTCTGGAAAAGCGGATGTGGGTGGACACCAGCGACTACAACGCGCTTCACGCCTGTGTCCAGAATGACGCGGTGGAGGTGTGCAGGCTGCTGCTGGACGGAGGCATGGACTTCGACCAGTACCGCCAGTGGGCGCAGACACGGCCCTGCGCCGGCCATGAGGAGACACTCCGGGCTCTGGAGGATCACTGGTCTGAGATGCAGGCGGAGATGGAACAGACGGCGCCCGCCCAGGAAAACGGAGGGATGGTCCTTGGTTGATCCTATCTTGTTGACAAAAGCCGCCGCCACCGTTTTGACCGATGAAAAGGCGCGGAAGGCGGTGGGCTGGGTGCTGGTGGCGGTCCTCTCCCCCATCATCCTGCTCATTGCCTTTTTCTGCGCTCTGGGCTCCGGCGCCACCGAACACAACATCACCGCTGTGGAGCTGTGCTTTTACGATACCGTCACGATCCCAGCGGGAACCCCGGAGGAGTACCGCCTGTGCATTGAGGCCATGCGCGCCAGTTTCAGTCAGCTGGATGCCGCCATCGCAGCAATCAACGAGAGTGCGGAGAATGGGACCAGCCTTGACGAGATTAGAGTCAAGGCTCTTTTTTATGCTCTGTACTTCGGCGCCGAAAGCCATGGGGACGCCCAGTCCTTTTCAGACTGCTTCGTCACCTGGGAGGAGCGTACCCGCACGGTTCCTGTGGAGGGCAGCGATCCGCCAACGGAGACGGAGGAGACCTATTCTGTGGCCATATCCATCGAGGATATGGAAACTGTCTGGCGGAACATCGCCGCCATGGGCGTGACGCCCACCGCCGAGCAGCAGAGCAACGCGAACAGTGTCTACAACCTGATCCGGTACGGTGCGGCAGGCGGCGGAAGCGGCTTCGCCGGGTCGGATGTGCCCTTCATTGGCGCAGACGGCTTCTGCTCCCCCATTGGGGAGAACTGGCGGAATGTGGTCACCTCGGAGTTTGGATACCGGAAAGACCCGTTCACTGGGAAGACGAAGGGACACAGCGGGATGGATCTGGCCGTCCCCACAGGGACCCCCATCCGTGCCGCGCTGCCGGGAACTGTAACCGTGTCCGCCTACAACCGGGGCGGCTACGGCTACTATGTGATGATTGGCCACGGCAACGGTCTTGCCACCCTGTACGGTCACAACTCCCAGCTGCTGGCGCGGGTGGGGCAGACGGTGGAGGCCGGGGACGTGATCGCCCTCTCCGGCTCCACCGGACGGTCCACCGGCCCCCACCTCCACTTCGAGGTGCGCGTCAACGGGGAGCGGACCAATCCCCGCAGCTACTTGCCATAATTGCAGAGAGGAGGAAACCCACTATGAAATTCAAAGCAAATTTTACTGAAAAGCCGGTCAATTTTCAGATGGACGACTGCCGGATCGAAAAGGTGGTGGAGCTGTCCCATGAGGATTTTTGCCGGCTGAAGATTACACCCATGGTGGAGCAGCCCTTTCTTGCGGAGCACAAGGGCTGTATGTTCCACAGGGACGGTGTGATCCACTGCCTGCTGGCGCTGGGCCAGGGCAGCAACGACGGGGTGCTCGTTGACGCGGAACAACATGACTGCGCCCGCCTTGCGGCCTACGTCCCCGGAATGCGGGACATCGTCAACGCTCAGATGGACCGGGCGGCGGACTTTATCATCCGCTGGGGAACGGAGAACACCACCAGCGGAAGCTGGTGCGTCTATTTCGAGGATCTGGAGGAGCATCTGGACCTGACCGTCCGGGAGGGCAGCGGGCTTGACTCCATGCTCAGGGCCGCGCTGAAGCGGCGTCCCGAGGTCGCGGCAGTGGATATGCACGACGGCTGTATTGAGACGGAGTACCATCCAGAATACTGCCAGCGGCTCTCAAATAATTTTGAGCCTGAAAATAAACCCCTTCGTCTGAAGGATATTTTTCCGTTACTGTCGGGCGGCAGCAAGGTGTTTCTTTGTCATGAAGAGAAGGGTGATCCCGTACCAGCAGAAAATATGAAAAAACTAATCGATGCTGGACAGGGAGATTTCGCCGCTTTACTTAACGCACAAGTGTTAGAAATAAGGCCAACTTCTTTGCACACATGGTTCATGCTCAACGATGTTGCTCCAGAAGAACTGGTGCGGCTCCATGAAGCCTACGACGCCTTTAGGGAGGCGGAGCGGTCCATGGGACCTGTGATGGGATAGGAGGGCGCTATGGACCGATTTGATATACGCCGCGTTGCCATGGGACTCACCGCCTATGCCATCGAGCGACAGCACAGCTATGAACGCCACCAGCCGGAAGGCGCTCCTGCCTGGCAGGAACAGCGCCGACTCTGGACGGACGCCATTCTCCAAGGTATGGCGAGGCTGGATGGGCTGACGCCCGACACTAAGCTGATGGAGCAGTTCGACCGTGAGCTGGAACAGGCCCGCGGCTGCTATTTTACCGTTCCGGCCACACAGCAGATGCAGAAGGACACCATCCGGGAACTGCGTTGCTTCATCGCCACACTGGAGGCCACCAGGGATGACCGCCGCCGTCAGGTCAACGTGGTGCGGGAACTGCTGGAGGACATGGCGTCCTACCTGCCTTGGGCAAGTAAAAACAACCGCCTTGACCTCGCCCGAGATGAGGCGGAGCGGTCGCTGGTGCGCATGACCGCTCAGATGCCTATCCGCTTCACACACATCGTCCTGGGCGGAGACACCGGACCGCACTGGGCAAGCGGTTTTGTTTCTGGCTGCGTCAAGGATGAGGAGGC
>NZ_CAJULS010000212.1 GCF_910587525.1 uncultured Oscillibacter sp.
GACCTTGGCGATGGGGGCCAGGCAGTTGGTGGTGCAGGAGGCGTTGGACACGAAGGTCATGTCAGAGGTGTACTTGGTGTTGTTGACGCCCATGACGAACATGGGGGTGTCGTCCTTGGAGGGGGCGCCCATGATGACGTGCTTGGCGCCGGCGTCAATGTGGCCCTGGCACTTGCTCTTCTCCAGATGCTGGCCGGTGCACTCGCAGATATACTCAGCGCCCACGCTCTTCCAGGGAATGTCGCTGACTTCCTTGGCGGTGAAGACCTTGAACTCCTTGCCGTCCACTACCAAGGCGTCGGCGGTGTAGGAGACCTCGCCGGGGAACTTGCCGTGGACGGAGTCATACTTCAGCATATAAGCCATATACTCGGGGTTCATGAAGGGGTCGTTCAGGCCCACGACCTCCACGTCATCCCGCTTCAGGGCGGCGCGGAACACGATGCGGCCGATGCGGCCGAAACCATTGATACCAATCTTAGCTTTCATTGATCTTTACTCCTTTTTCATGAATAATAGATTGAAGAGATGGCTGCAATGTCGAAACGTTTGCGTAAACGATTTGCCTAATCGATTTTCCAGGAGTATCGTACCACACTGTCAGCTTTTTGACAATTGTCATTTCAGATAACAATCATCATCCAGGGTTGTTAATTTTTGATAATTAAATCTCAAAAAATATGGGATTTCAGGAAAAACCTGGGGAAAAAACTTGACGAAAAACGGGGAGTAATCTATACTGCTAATTGATTACGCAAATTGGATTACGCAAAAAAAGTGAACTTTGCGCAAGGAGAGGCAATATGAAAGTGACCATCAGCGATGTGGCCCGGCTGGCGGGGGTGTCCACTGCTACGGTGTCCCACACGATCAACAATACGCGCTACGTCTCCGGGGAGACCAAGGAGAAAGTCTATCAGGCCATCGCGGAGCTGGGATACACACCGGACGCCTCCGCCCGCAGCTTCCGCACGGGCAAGAAAAAGGCCATAGGCTTTATCGTGCCGGATATCTCAAACAAGTTTTTCGCCACCATGATCGAGGCGGTGGAGCACCAGTTCTCCGCCCGGGGCTACCACCTGATCATTGCCAACACCAAGGAGAACATGGAGCGGGAGGAGAACACCATTCGTCTTCTGACCGCGGGACTGGTGGACGGGCTGCTGATTGCCAGCACCATCGACGACTTCGCCCGGTTTGACAGCCTGATCCCCGCCGGCTTTCCGGTGGTGCTGGTGGACCGCACCTTTGAGGAGAAAAAATACTCCTCCATCTGCGTCTCCAACTTCCAGCCGATCTACCGCAGTGTCTGCCGCCTGGCGGGGAAGGGAGCCCGCCGGGTGGGCATCATCGGAGGACTGCCGCGCCTTTCTACCACCAAGGAGCGGATCTTCGCCTACCAGCAGGCCGTGGCGGACTGCGGCCTGGTCCAGGAGGAGGGGCTGATTCAGTACGGCGATTCCATGGAAAACAGCGCCCGGGCCTGCCTGGAGACACTGCTGGAGCGGAAGTGCGACGCCCTCATCGTCTGCCAGGGTCTGATGTCCCTGGAGACCATCAGTTACCTGAACCTGAAAAATATCCGGCTGGGCGAGGACATCGACCTGGTCAGCTTCGTAGATTATGATTACGATTTTTATCAGCTTTATTCCAGTCGTATGGATTCCATTATCCAGCCGGTGGAGGAGCTGGGGACCGCCGCCGGAGAGCAGATCCTTCGGCGGGTGGAGGAGCCGGAGACGCCGGTGTTTGAAAAGGTTCTGACCTCCGCCTACAAACCCTGCGACCTGTCCAGCCAGAGCCGCTCGGACCGCTGAGAGCCGGATACATACCAGATTATATTGGGGGAGTTTTTTATGAATACCCGCATGGAACACGACACCATGGGAGAGATCGCCGTCCCGGCAGAGCGGCACTGGGGGGCCCAGACCCAGCGGAGCCTGGAGAATTTCAAGATCGGCGGCCAGCGCCAGCCCAAAGAGATCATCACCGCCTTTGCCTATCTGAAAGAGGCCTGCGCCTGGGCCAACGCCCGGGCGGGCAAGCTGACGGAGGAGCAGGCCGCCGCCATTGCCGCCGCCTGTGGGGAGATTCGGGCGGGGATGTGGGACGAGGAGTTTCCCCTGGTGGTGTGGCAGACCGGCAGCGGTACCCAGACCAACATGAACATCAACGAAGTGATCGCCCACCTGGCGGGAGAAAGGGGAGTGGCTTTACATCCCAACGACCACGTCAACGCCTCCCAATCCAGCAACGACACCTACCCCTCCGCACTCCACATCGCGGCGGCCCTGGCGGTGTCGGAGCAGGTGCTCCCGGCGGCGGAGCGGCTGGCGGCGGCCTTCAAGAGTCTGGAGGAGGCCTATCCGGATCTGATCCGCATTGGCCGCACCCACCTCCAGGATGCCACGCCGCTGAAATTCGCCCAGGAGGTCTCCGGCTGGCGGGAGCTGGTGGAGGCGCCCTGCCGGATGCTGCGGGCCGCACTGGAGGAGCTGGCGTGTCTTGCCATCGGCGGCACCGCCGTGGGCACCGGCCTCAACGCCCCCGGGGGCTACGATGAAGCCGTGTGCGGAAAGCTGCGGGATCTCACCGGACTGCCCTTCCGGCCGGACCCCAATAAATTCCACGCTCTCACCAGCAAAGACGCACTGGTGTTCGCCCACGGGGCCCTGAAGGCCCTGGCGGCGAATCTCATGAAGATTGCCAACGACATCCGCTGGGAAGCCAGCGGCCCCCGGTGCGGTATGGGGGAACTTCGCATTCCGGAGAACGAGCCCGGCAGCTCCATCATGCCCGGGAAGGTGAATCCCACCCAGTGCGAGGCGGTCACCATGGCGGCGGTGCAGGTGATGG
>NZ_CAJULS010000213.1 GCF_910587525.1 uncultured Oscillibacter sp.
GCGCTTGAATGGCATTCAAGAGGTCAGCGGTTCGATCCCGCTTATCTCCACCAATTCGACCAAAAAAGCCATGGCTTTTTTGGTCGAATTTTTATAAAAAACTGAGGAATCGGATACCTGCACAAAAAGGCCCAGAGCATACTCCAAAGTATGCTCTGGGCGTTCTTATTGGGTCAGCTGTGGCACTGCTTGCAGGCTGCGTTTTCGGCATAGGGGCGTATATGCGGGATAGCGGATGTTTCATTATAAAAGCAGCCGACTTCAGGATCATGACAAAAACATGATTCTGGAGCCGGCCACCTTGTCATTTCGAAAAATTGGGGGCGTTCACATCGTTCCCAGCGAAAGCGTTGGGGCCGGGATTGGACATGGAGAAGTACATCTTCGCCGCCTTAGTCGTGCCAAAGTCCCGATTGGAGCCGGTGTCCTGCACTTCGTTGAACGCGTCCCGGAACATCTGGTTGTGGGCCTCCTCCCGGTTGAGAAGAAAATCGATGGTTGCCCGTACCTTCTTGTCATCGATCTGGCGGTACAGGTACTCGTACACCACCTTGGCCCGCTGTTCGGAGGCGATGTTGCTGAGCAGATCGGCGCATAGGTCGCCAGTGACGGTCACATAGTCTCCCGTCCAGGAATAGCCGGAGGCATTGATGAGCCCTGGGTTCAGGCCAAGCAGGACATGGGTCTGGATCTCGCCCGCCTTGACCTGGTCTGCATCCACATCGTGGCCGTTGAGTAGGTTGATGGTCTGAGCCACCATTTCCATATGGCCCAGCTCCTCCGCCGCGATATCCAGAAATAAATCCTTAATCTTCTGATCCTTGATACGGAAAGACTGGGACATATACTGCATGGCGGCTTTCAGTTCGCCGTTTCCGCCGCCCAGCTGCTCCTGAAGCAAAGCGGCATACTGGGGGTTGGGACGCTCCACACCCACGGGATGGAACAGTGCTTTTTCGTGTTTGAACATGGCAATACCTCCTCGTTTGTTTGTAGTTTTCCAACATTGGAGGAAAGTATGCCGGGAACTGTGGTTTACGCACCGCACTTTCTCCCTTCTCCTGCCATAAAATAGGCGGAAGGAGGGATTTCTTTATGGAATGTCAGAACTGTCCCATTGGCCAAACCGCGCCCCACAGCTTTCCGCCCCAGCACCAAGACCAGCAGCCCGGTCTGGAATGTCAGATGAACCCACGCCCCATCTCAGAGTGCGCTCCGACCGGCCCGAAGCTCGCCAACCGCGTGGCCCTCATTACTGGCGGGGACAGCGGCATTGGACGGGCGGTGGCCTACGCTATCGCGAAAGAGGGGGCAAAAGTGTCCATCGCCTACTACGATGAAGATCGGGATGCCCAGGAGACCGCCGAACACATTCGCCAGTTGGGCGGCGAATGCCTGCTCCTGCGGGGCGATCTGAAAGATCCGGCATTCGCCAAGCGCTGTGTGGAGCAGACGGTGGAGCACTTCGGTACACTGGACATTCTGATTAACAACCACGCCGTCCAGTTCATCCGGCGGAGCATCCTGGATATTACCCGGGAACAGCTCTCCCTGGTGTTTCAGAACAATGTGTACTCCTTCTTCTATCTGATCCAAGCCGCTCTGCCCCACCTCCACCCTGGAAGCTCCATCATCAACACCACCTCCGTCACCGCCTACCAGGGTCATAAGGATCTCATCGACTACAGCGCCACCAAAGGGGCCATCGTGGCCCTCACCCGTTCCCTGGCACTGTCCCTGGTGGATCAGGGCATCCGGGTAAATGCCGTAGCCCCAGGCCCCATCTGGACGCCACTGATTCCCGCGTCCTTCTCGGCGGAGGAGGTGCGCACCTTCGGCTCCAGCACCTCCAAGGTGCCCATGCTCCGGGCGGGCCAGCCCTGCGAGGTGGCCCCCTGCTATGTCTTCCTGGCCTCGGACGATTCCAGCTACATGACCGGGCAGGTGCTCCACCCCAACGGCGGCACCATTGTGGGCTCTTAAATATTTGTCCGCCGGACCGCAAATACTGAAACAATCAAACCATCAGGGCCGCGGCTTAGCGGTCCCGGAAAGGAACACAAATGAGCAACCGTCTGAGCACGGAACGTTCCCCATACCTTCTCCAGCATGCAGAAAACCCAGTGGACTGGCGTCCCTGGGGACCGGAGGTCTTTGAGGAGGCAAAGCGCACCGACAAACCGGTTCTCCTGAGCATTGGCTACTCCACCTGCCACTGGTGCCACGTCATGGCCCATGAGTCTTTCGAGGACGAGACGGTGGCACAGGCCGTCAACGCCGCCTTCCTCCCCGTCAAGGTGGACCGGGAGGAGCGGCCCGATGTGGACGCGGTGTATATGGCGGCATGTCTGGCCATGAACGGCTCCGGCGGCTGGCCTTTGACCGTGCTACTGACTCCGGACCAAAAGCCCTTCTGGGCAGGCACCTATTTGCCAAAGGACCAACTCCTGCACCTGCTTAGAAAGGCGGCCCGCCTATGGCGGGAAGATCGGGCGGGAGTGCTGGTCACCGGGGACACCCTCACCGCCCATTTGCAGCAGGAGGGGCAGGCCCGCCCCGGCACACCCAGCCGGGAACTCGTCCGGCAGGCGGTTAGCCAGTTTGCCCAGAGTTACGATGAGCGGTGGGGCGGCTTTGGCGCCGCACCCAAGTTTCCCACGCCCCATAATCTGATCTTCCTGTTGCGTTATGCCCAACTCGCCAAGGAGGAACACGCACGGGAAATGGCCCTGCACACTCTAAACAACATGTATCGGGGTGGGCTGTTCGACCATGTGGGCGGTGGATTTTCCCGATACTCCACCGATCAGCAC
>NZ_CAJULS010000214.1 GCF_910587525.1 uncultured Oscillibacter sp.
TGATAAACTTGACATTGTTTTTCTTTCTGTTGTTTATCTTGCTCTTATCGTTGACACCCTGATGTGAACATTGCCTAAAAAAGAAACACCGATAACCCCGGAGCCGCAGCGGCTCCGGGGTTATCGGTGTTTCTTTTCCGCACAGGCACAGCACAGGGGGCGTAAAGGGGGAGATCAAATGTTTCCGGTTCTTTCAGATTTGATTCAGCATTTCATGGTAGAGTGCGTCTCAGTAAAGTTTGGAAAGGACGTGATAGGCATGAGCCAGTACCGGCACGAGTGGAAGCATGAGATCAGCCTCTCTGACCGGCTTGCGCTCCGCCAGCGGCTGCGGGCGGTGGCAGAGCCCGACGAGCACGCCCGGAATGGGCAGTATTTCATCCGCAGCCTGTATTTTGACAACCTGGCCGACAAGGCCCTGCGGGAGAAGCTGGACGGGGTGGACCGGCGGGAGAAGTTCCGCATCCGGTATTATGATGGGGACACCTCCCTGATCCACCTGGAGAAAAAAAGCAAGCGCAGCGGCCTGGGGAGCAAGACCGCTGTGCCGCTTACGGCGGAGGAGGCGCAGTCCATCCTGGACGGCAGCTGGGACTGGATGCCCGGCAGCGGCAGAGCGCTGGTCCTGGAGCTTTACAGCAAGATGCGGTCCCAGGGCCTGCTGCCCAGGACCATCGTGGACTACACGCGGGAGGCCTTCGTCTATGCGCCGGGCAATGTCCGGGTGACGCTGGATTACGATATTCGGACGGGACTGCACTGTACCGATTTCCTGAATCCGGACTGTGTCACCATTCCGGCGGGGAATGCGCCCGCAATTCTGGAGGTAAAGTGGGACGCCTACCTGCCCGCCGTCATCCGGGACGCGGTACAGCTGCCCGGCCGCCGGTCCGCCGCCTTTTCCAAATACGCCGCCTGCCGGATCTACGGCTGATTATAGAAGTAAGGAGTAATATTTATGACTTTCAACGACGTCTTCAAATCCAGTTTTTTGGAAAATGTCACCAGCGTCAGTATGCTGGACATGGCCGTCGCCCTGGTACTGGCCTTTGGTCTAGGGCTGTTTATCTTCCTGGTCTACAAAAAGACATTTACCGGCGTGATGTACTCCTCCAGTTTCGGTGTCACCCTGGTGGCCCTGACCATGATCACCACTGTGGTCATTCTGGCCGTTACCAGCAATGTGGTACTGTCCCTTGGTATGGTGGGCGCGCTGTCCATTGTCCGTTTCCGCACCGCCATCAAGGAGCCTCTGGACATCGCCTTTTTGTTCTGGTCCATCGCCGTGGGCATCGTACTGGCGGCAGGGATGATCCCTCTGGCGGTATTGGGCAGCCTGGTTATTGGCGCGGTGCTGCTGGTCTTTGTGAATAAAAAGTCCCATGTGGACCCCTATATCGTGGTACTCCAGTGTGCGGGCCATGAGAGCGAGACCCGGGCCCAGGCTTATCTGGAGCGGTGCGCGGAGCGCTGCACAGTCAAGAGTAAGACCGCCCGAAAGGGCGCGGTGGAGCTGAACATGGAGATCCGTCTGAGAAATGACGACACGGACTTCATCAATACCCTGGCGGAGATGGAGGGCGTGGACAGCGCTGTGCTGGTCAGCTACAACGGAGACTACATGGGATAAGGGGGACGTCCATGTCGACGCACAAATACATCGACCGCATCTGTCTCGCCGCCGCCCTGCTCTCCCTGCTGGTGGCGCTCCTGTTTGTCAACGGCGAGGCTCTGGGCCTTCAGCCTGCCTCCAGGGTCCAGGGGTACGAGACCCGGCTCTTTGACACCGCCAGGGTACATACCATCGACATTGTCATGGACGGCTGGGATGATTTCATCGAGACCTGTGAAAATGAAGAGTACGCCGCCTGCGCCGCCGTTATCGACGGCGAGGCGTACAAAAACGTGGGAATCCGCGCCAAGGGCAACACCTCCCTCAGCACGGTCTCCGCCATGGACAGCAGCCGCTACAGCTTCAAGCTGGAGTTCGACCACTACGACAGCGGCAAGACTTACTACGGCTTGGATAAGCTGTGTCTCAACAATATTATTCAGGACAACACCTATATGAAGGACTACCTCACCTACCGAATGATGGGGGAGTTTGGCGTGTCCGCGCCCCTTTGCAGCTTTGTCTTCATCACTGTCAACGGGGAGGAGTGGGGGCTGTATCTGGCGGTGGAGGGCGTGGAGGAGAGCTTCCTTCAGCGGAACTACGGCAGCCAGTACGGTATGCTCTACAAGCCGGACAGCATGAGCTTCGGCGGCGGCCGGGGCAATGGCCGGGACTTTGATATGGAGGACCTCTCCCAGCTGGAGCAGTT
This sequence comes from uncultured Oscillibacter sp., assembly GCF_910587525.1. Taxonomy (GTDB): domain Bacteria; phylum Bacillota; class Clostridia; order Oscillospirales; family Oscillospiraceae; genus Oscillibacter. The sequence continues at coordinate 2,325 of NZ_CAJULS010000214.1, forward strand.
TGCCCCTCCCGGAAGATCCGGTGTTTTTTCGCAGCAGGGGGAAGAACCGCCTGCCATGGACGAAATGCCCGGCGGCGCGATGCAGGGTAGACAGCGCCCTGATATGCCTGTGCAGGAGGGCGGCAAGGGAGAGGGGGCTCCCGGCGGCGGAATGGGCTCTGACGATGTGAAGCTGAAATACAGCGATGACGACCCGGACAGCTATTCCAATATCTTCTCCAGTGCCAAGACGGACGTGACGGAGGCGGACCAGGCGCGGCTGATCCAGGCCCTCAAAACCCTGGGGGAAGGGACGGATATTGAGCGCGCCGTGGATGTGGACCATGTCCTCCGGTACTTCGTGGTCCACAACTTTGTGGTTAACGGCGACAGCTACACCGGCTCCATGGTCCACAACTACTATCTTTATGAGGCGGATGGGCAGCTCAGTATGATCCCCTGGGAC
>NZ_CAJULS010000215.1 GCF_910587525.1 uncultured Oscillibacter sp.
GCAGGAACAGAATCACGCACAGGATGACGCTCAGTCCGGGGATGGCCGCGAAAACCGAACCGATAAACACGCCGATGTTGATCCACAGGATGTTTTCCAAGGTAAACAGCAGGCCGGTGGCCGGGGCAATGTACTGTAACATAAGCAGCCTCCCTCCTTAAAAGTCCACGCCCAGGATAAAGCGGAAGGCCGCCCAGATGGCCACCGCGATCACCAGGGTGATGACATAGTAGGATTTTTTCCGGCATCGGAAATAGAGCAGGAAGCCCAGGCAGCAGAAGACCGCTCCTACCACGAACAGGCCGGTCCACTTGCTGAGGAAATAGGTGCCCAGCAAAATGCCCAGGATTGCCAGCGCCTTGGCTTCCACCTGAATGTTGATGACCTTCCAATTCAAGGGCTGCTTTGTGGCCAGCTTATAGAGCTCCTTGCCAATCAGCATGGCGCAGCACAAAAGCATGACCGTCATCAGCAGGGTGGGAAACGCCCGGCCGTTGACCACGTCCTTCTCGGAAACCGCCACCTGGTCCGGCATGACCAGCAGGATTGCCAGGGCAAAGAGCGCGAACGCCAGGCCGGTAACCAGGTCAATGGGGATGCGGATTTCTTTTTCGTGCAGCTTCCGGCCCCAGGCGTCCATACGGCCGTTAAACTGCTCTACCCATTGCTTCATAGGGGTCCTCCTTTCAAAATTCAGAGAATAAAAAGGGGGAATGGGCGGGACCTCTGCCCTATCCCATTCCCCCGTATGGATCGCTGCGATCAGCCCGCGACGATGTCCTTATATTCGTTGACGATGCTCTTCACGTTTTCCACATGGGCTTCCACGTCCGCAACGGACATGGTATCCACTTCCAGCAGCATGGTGTCCTGGAGCCACTCCACGACCTCTGCATCCGCCAGAATCTTGCCGTAGAGCTCTTTCAGCTCGGCGACTTTCTTCTCGTCGGTGCCGGCCCGGGCCATGACGAAGCAGCGGTTGCGGAAGTAGGGATAGCCATGCTGGCCCACGCCCTCTACGCCGGCAAAGGGGCCGTTTTCAATGTTGCCCTCGTCAAAGGCGCAGACAACAGTTACGCCCTTTTGCTGGTAGGTCTCCAGAATCTGGGACTGGTGGGAAACGGCGAACTGGGTCTCGCCCCGGGCCACGGCCTGGGCGGCCTCGGCGGCGGACTGATAGGGCGTCAGCTTCAGCTTGTCGCCCGCGCCCATGGCGCCGAACAGGGACGCGGCCAGGAAGGCCTCGGAGCCGGTGGCGCCGTTGACCGCCACGCTGATCTCCGTCCCCTGCTGGACATAGGCCTCCAGATCGGCCACGCTGCTGATGTTCAGCTTGGCGTCGGCGGAGAGGACGAAGATGGAGGAATACAGGTTCTCCACAAACACAAAGTCCTCATAGCCGAACTGCATCTTGGCCGGGTCCAGGATGGAGGTGATGGACAGCAGGCCCTCGCCCACGAAGACCAGCTCGGTATCGTTGGCCTTGGTGTCGGCCACCCAGGTATTTACGGTGGCGGCGTCGCCCTTGATGGCCTCGGCCACCAGGGTGATGGAGTCGGAATAGCTGGTGGACTTGGTTGCCGCCTGCTGGCTCACCATGGCGGCTACGCCGGAGGGCGCCCAGGGGCAGGTGACCTTCCAGGTTGCGGACTTCTGGCCGCAGCCCGCCAGCAGGGCCGCGCACATGGCGGCAAGCAGTGCAATGCTAAGAATTCTTCTTTTCATGATCTCGCTCCTTTTCCATAATTAGTCAGATGTGGTCCCGGTTATCTTCCAGCATCTGTATAATGAGAATGTAACATAAAGCTTTTTCTGATTCAACAACTTTTGGGAAAATTTTAATGAAGTTGTCTGGTTATTGATCTAATTGTAGAAACCTGTCTGCCTATTGACGCATATTTTATGTATTCCATATAAATTTGCGGTATGGCCTGTTTTGTGATCCTGCTCTCACGGCGGCAATAAACAATGCGGTGAGCGCCTGCTCTTTGTTCATCATCTTTTTACTCATTTAATTACCGTGTCACAGGCAGAGAAACGTGCCGTGGAAGAGAATTCCTCCACGGCACAGCTTTTGCTTATACTCCCTTGTGGGCTCGTCATTATCGACAAAATGTTATCGTTGTATATTGTACAAACCGATGATTTTTAAGAAAAGTATTTACGAAAACATTTACCTGTGGCATACTCTGCGAGAAAGAATTTTCGGAAATCGTTTCCCGTGCAGGATAGCCGTATAATTCGCGCACTTTATTTATAGCAGGAGATGTGACTCTGATGAAAATTTTATCTCTGGGATCGTTAAACATTGACCTTGTCTATAGTGTTGACCACATCAATCTGGAGGGCGAGACGGTCTCTGCCAAAGAACTGGAAACAAAGCAGGGCGGGAAAGGCTTGAATCAGTCTGTAGCCTTGGCTCGGGCAGGGGCGGATGTCCTTATGGCCGGCTGTGTAGGATCAGACGGAAAAGAACTGCTGGAGACCTTGCGGGACTCCGGCGTGGATACTGCACTGATTCATAAGGTCGAAGAACCCAGCGGCCACGCCGTTATTCAGTTGGCCGATTCAGGAGCCAACTCGATCATTATCTACGGGGGGGCCAATTTGGAGATCACACCAAAGATGATCGATGAGGCCCTGGACCATTTCTGTCCCGGAGACTACATATTGCTCCAAAACGAGATCTCCAACGTAGATTATGCCATCCGGGCAGCTAAGACCCGAGGGTTGAATGTGGCGTTCAATCCCTCGCCCATCTCGAAAGAA
>NZ_CAJULS010000216.1 GCF_910587525.1 uncultured Oscillibacter sp.
CCACCTGCTGGACATTGACGATACCGCCCAGGAGTGGATGGACAGGATGCTCCCACAGATGATGGAGGCCGCTGACGTGACCGAGGAACTGAAAGCCCGTGACCAACTGGCGTGGGTGGGTCTGGTGAATAATTGCAGGGCCAGGGTGGAGGAAATTATCTTCGCAGAATTGATATATATTTAGCTTCAATCGCAAGTGCGTCCTGGCTGTGCCGGGGCGCATTTTTTACATGAATTTTACAATACTTGTCTTTTCGATTTTACATGACAGCAGTATCCTTTTTTCGTACCCAAAAGTCGAAAGGAGAAAACTTGAACATGAAAAAATTTGTAAGTCTTATGCTGGCTGCTGTGCTGGCCCTGTCGGTTATGGCGGGATGTTCACAGAAAATGTCCGGCAATGTCGCCACTGACGGTTCCACCTCCATGGAAAAGGTGATCGGCGCACTGGGCGAAGCATTTGAAGCGCAGAACAAGAACGTGACCTTCACCTATAACCCTACCGGCTCCGGCTCCGGCATTCAGGCGGTTTTGGAGGGACGCTGCGACATCGGCCTCAGCAGCCGCGACCTGAAAGCGGAAGAATCCGCCCAGGGGCTGACCGGGACGGTGCTGGCCTATGACGGCATCGCGGTGATCGTCAACCCCGACAATCCCGTATCCGAGCTTGACGTGGATACCATCGCCAGAATCTACACCGGCGAGATCACCAACTGGAAAGATGTCGGCGGACTTGACGCAGAAATTGTCCTGATTGGCCGGGAGGCCGGCAGCGGGACCAGGGACGGCTTTGAATCCATTACCGGCACAGCGGACAACTGCCAGTACCGCCAAGAATTGACCTCCACCGGCGATGTGATCACAACCGTGTCCCAAAACCCTGATGCCATTGGCTATGCTTCTCTTGCCTCCGTCAAAGACACTGTGCGGGCTGTTACAGTAGGCGGCGTGGCTCCCACGGAGGATACAGTGAAGAACGGCAGTTATGTCATTCAGCGGCCTTTCGTGCTGGTCACAAAGACGGACACGCCCCTTTCGGAACCGGCGCAGAAGTTTTTCGACTTCGCTATCTCCCCTGACGCGGCGGAGCTGATCTCCAATGCGGGCGCTGTGGCGGCAAATTGACGATGCGCAGTAGAAAGCAACTGGCGGAAACCGCCATCCACGGGATATTCCTGATGCTTGGGCTGGTCACGGTGGGCTGTGTCCTACTGATTACGGTCTATCTGGTGGCCTCCGGTATCCCCGCCATCCGGCAGATCGGGCTTGCGCCCTTTCTGTTGGGTGATACCTGGGAATCCACCGCTGCCCAGCCCTCATACGGCATCCTCCCGTTCATCCTTACCAGCGTCTACGGTACGGCGGGGGCCATCCTGTTCGGCGTTCCTGTTGGATTTTTCGCGGCGGTCTACCTGGCAAAGCTGGCTCCGCCGAAAGTCAAGGCTGTGGCGGAGGCCGCCGTCAGCCTCTTGGCGGGCGTCCCTTCGGTGGTGTACGGTCTGGTGGGGATGCTGGTGCTGGTGCCGGGTATCCGGGCGCTGTTCCATGTGCCGGACGGGGCCAGTCTGCTGGCGGCAATTATCGTCCTGGCAATTATGATCCTGCCCTCCATCATCAAAGTGTCTATCACCGCGCTGGAGGCGGTGCCGCAGGAGTACGAGGATGCATCCCTGGCCCTTGGCGCGACCCCGGTAGAAACCTATTTCCGGGTGTCCGTCCCTGCGGCGCGGAGCGGTATTGCGGCGGCGGTGGTGCTGGGGGTAGGCCGGGCCATCGGGGAGGCTATGGCGGTGATGATGGTGTCCGGCAACGCGGCCAATATGCCCTCGCTGTTTGAGAGCGTCCGCTTTCTCACCACGGCGGTGTCCAGTGAGATGTCCTATTCCAGCGGCCTCCAGAGGCAGGCGCTGTTCTCCATCGCCCTGGTGCTGTTCCTGTTCATCATGCTGATTAACGCCGTGCTGAATTTCTTTCTCAAACGGGGCAAGGAGGGCTGATGATGCTGGATAAACCGATTTCCTCGTCCCGGAGGGCCTACACCGGGGCAATGAAGCTGCTGTGCGTTCTGTCGGCCCTGCTGGTGTGCGTTTTGGCGCTGTTTCTCATCGGCTATGTGCTGGCGGCGGGCTTCCCCAATCTGTCCTGGGGATTGCTGACCACGAAACCCAGCTACCTGTCGGACACCATCGGCATCCTGCCGGATATTCTGAACACACTATACATCATTCTGGCGACCCTGCTGATCGTCCTGCCTCTGGGGGCGGGAGCGGCGGTCTACCTGACCGAGTACGCCGCAAATAAGCGTCTGGTGTCCGCCATCGAATACGCGGCGGAAACCCTCTCCGGCATCCCGTCCATTATCTACGGCCTTGTTGGGATGCTGGTGTTTACTGGCGTATTCGGGACTTCCCTGCTGGCCGGTGCGCTGACGCTGGTGATTATGAACCTGCCCACCGTCATGCGCACGACCCAGGAGAGCTTAAAAACGGTGCCGCAGAGCTACCGGGAGGGGGCCTTCGGTCTTGGGGCCGGAAAGTGGCGGGCTATCCGCACGGTGGTTCTCCCAGGCTGCGCGGACGGCATCATCACCGGCTGTATCCTGTCGGTGGGGCGCATTTTGGGCGAATCGGCGGCGCTGCTGTTCACAGCGGGCTTTGCCCACGCGCTGAACGGCTTTTTTACCGGCCTCACCAGTCCGGGGGCCACTCTCACCGTGGCGCTGTATGTCTACGCGAAGGAGCAGGGGGAGTTTGGCGTGGCCT
>NZ_CAJULS010000217.1 GCF_910587525.1 uncultured Oscillibacter sp.
TGTAGAAGAAGAACAGGCACAGGAACGCCAAGATAATCAAAACGACATGGGCGAGAATTTCACGCCCGTGAGATCTCTTTTCCTGCATTACGCGTTGCCCCCTTTCTTGGCGCGCTTGGCGGCGGACTTGGAGCCGTCGGGGTCGGGATCGGTGTTCATCTTAAAGACGAACCAGCAGAGGATGGCGCTGATGATGAAGAGGAACACGGACAGCGCACCGGCGATGCCGTAGTTCTTGGCCTGGAGGTGCTTGTTGAGGTACATAATCAGGGTCATGGTGGTCCGGTCGGGCGCGCCCTTGCCGCCGGTGAGGATCTGGGGCACGTCGAACATCTGGAGACCGCCGATGAGGGAGGTAATCAGTGTGTAGGTCAGCAGGGGCTTGATTTGGGGAAGGGTAATCTTGAAGAACTTCTGGAGGTGGGTGCAGCCGTCCAGCTCCGCCGCCTCAAAGATGGAGGGGTTGATGCCCATGATGGCCGCCATCAGCATAATGGTGGTGTTGCCGAACCACATGAGGAAGTTCATCAGGCCCACCAAGGTACGGGCGCCCAGGGTGGACTCCATGAACCGGATGGCCTCCCCGATCACGCCCATGTTGAGGAGGATGTTGTTGATGGGTCCCGCGTTGGAGAACAGGGCGAAGAACAGCATGGCAAACGCGGAGGCCATGATCAGGTTCGGCAGGTAGATGACCACCTTGAAAAACTGCTTGCCCCGGATCTTCAGCCGGGCGTCGGTGAACCAGGACGCCAGCACCAGGGCCACCACGATCTGGGGCACGAAGCCCAGGATCCACATGACGAAGGTGTTCCAGGCGTACTTGGGCAGGTCCGAGGAGAGCAGGGAGATGTAATTGCTGAGGCCCGTCCAGTTGGGGCCCACCGTCTTCAGGCCGAAGGCGTAGTACTCATAGAAGCTGTTGCGAATGGTGTCCGCCAGCGGAATCAGGGAAAAGATGGCGTAGGACAGGAAGAAGGGCAGGATGAACAGATAGCCCCATTTGGCGTAGCTGACGGTTTTGAGTTTCTTCTGGTTTTGCATAAGAGGTCCCCCTTTCACAGTATCAATGGTCTGCCGCTTTTACGGCCATTCCACGCCGCCGCCTACCAGCCAGGGGTAGCGTTCGGTGATGGACATCTCAAAATTGGCCTTGGCCTTCTCCAGGCTGATCTTGCCGTTGAAGTAGTCGCCGAAGGTGTTCTGGAATTCCTCGACACAGCCCTGGTCATAGGAGGAGATGTTGCTCAGGTCGATATTGGCGGCCACCTCGGACAGCACGCCCAGGTAATTCTGCCCGCCCAGCAGCTCAATGCCGAAGTCGGGGGACTGGGCCAGCTCCTCCATCAGGGGCTGGTCGTTGCTCATCTCCCCATTGTTCACCGCAAGGCTCCGGAGGATGTCCCGGTCCGCCGTCATCTTGAGCATAATGTCCTTCACGTGCTCGGGGTTGTCGGAGCCCTGGGCGGCCACCAGCCAGGTGCCGCCCCAGAAGAAGCTCTGGGGGCTGGGGCAGGAGGCCCAGTCCTGGGCGGCGGCAGTGTCCGTCACGTTGGGCTTGATGCACACGTCCAGGCCCCAGGCGGGCAGGAAGAAGCAGAAAACCTTGGAGTCCGGGCCCATGTCCTTGTTCCACTCGTCGATCCACTGGCCCGGCACATTGTGGTTGATCCCGCTCCGGGTATCCTCCAAGGAGCGCTCCACCCACCGCATCATATTGGGATCCACCACCACGGTCTTGTCGTTTTTGACCCAGGGGGAGGAGACGTTGTTGGAGTACACCCGGTAGGTGTCGGCCCGGCCGGAGTACATGTAGTAGCCGGCGTCCTTCATCCGCTCCGCCGTCTCATAGAATTTATCCCAGTCGGAGACGGCGGCGGCCACGGTCTCCGGGTCGTCGGTGCCCAGAACGGCCTTAGCGATGGAGCGGCGGTAGACCAGCATCCCGGGGGTCGCCTGGTAGCTGAGGCCCCGGATCTCGCCGTCAGCCGTCCGCATGGCGTCCAAGGTGTAGCGGTACTGGTTGGCGATGTCCGCGTCCGTGATGCCAAGCTGGGAGATGGGCATGGCCACATTGGCCTCCGGGTCGATGTATTTCAGCGCGTAGTCGGCCTCCACCAGGTACATGTCCACCCGCTCATCGGCGGAGACACGGTCCTGCTTGAGCAGCGCCTCGTCCAGCTTCTGCTGGTAGACGCCGTCCTGAGTGGGGTTGATGACCCAGTGGATCTCCGTGCCGTCCTTCAGGAAGGTGACGGACTTGTCGTTGGACAGATGGTCGATCTCAGGATAGTTGGCGTTGAACTTCCCCTGGAACTCATCGTTCCACACGTAGATGTTGAGGATCTTGCCCTCCACGCCCGGCACAACATCCGAACCGCCGGGACTGGAGCCGCACCCGCTCAGAAGGCCAAGAATCATCGCGGCCATCAGAGCGGCATACCAAATTCTTCTCTTCACGATCGTTTCCTCCTATTTCCAATTTGATACAGCCGTCTGCTGTGATGCTCCCCTCATTATAAAGTGCCGCCGAAAAAGCGTATACAAAATTAAAGAAAGATATATCAAATTCATGCCGGACTTTAGGTATTTTACATATAATTTCCAGTTAGCCTGCGGAAAAATCTCCCGTCTTTCCTCTTGCCGAAATATCAAATCTATGATATATTCTAGCCCTGAAAGATATTGAAGGAGGTGTGCATATGAATGGAGCAAAGGCGTGGAAGCCTCTGGAGGCCGACGGGGAGCGGGAGGTC
>NZ_CAJULS010000218.1 GCF_910587525.1 uncultured Oscillibacter sp.
TCAGGGGCCACCTTGGTGCAAGCGGGGGTGTTAAGCACCCGCATCTGACCTGAACTGGGTTTATAAATGCCGGAGTGTGGATTCGTCTGTACGTGAGTTCCCATTTCCACACGATCATATCGCGTTGGCGTGGTTTGCTGAGGCGCATAAGGCAAGCTGGCTCGTACTGCTAAAATACCCATATTGCCCATATAGATGTTTGATTGTATTTGACCAACAAACATTATCATGTCACCATCCTTTTCTCATTTTGTGGTTTCTGATTTTCAGCATTATCCGCACTTTCTCTTACGGACATAGGACGATTGGGTGCGTTTTTCTTGCCGATCTCTTTTCCGCTGTCCGCCCTATTATTTTTTATATCGGCACATTATGGCAAAAGTTAAGTGGGACCGTGAAGGGAAACGGTGCTTGATCGCTTGGATGAAAACCATATCTGCGCCATTTTGGGGAAGCGCGTTGGCGGCAATGCGTCGGTATATACCCGGTGCGGATTGTTCGTACCAAAGCCACTAAGCCCCGGTGCGTCAGCCCAGCCCATGCCGGGGCGCTCCCGGTTCGCTTCCCTCTGCTGGCTGATCACCGCCTTTCCGCCTGCGACCGGAGTTCTGACGGGGACTTCGGCTGGGAAAACGACCAAAGCCGCCTCACTGGCCGTGAGGCGGCTTTGGTTTGCTGTTATGCCTGATTCAGAACTTTTTGTCGATGGAGCTTTCGCAGTAGGCGCAGCGGTAGGTATGCCTGTCCGGGTCGCTCAAAAGAGCGATGGCGTCCAGCTGGGGTTCCGCCATGGTAATGCACCGGGGATTTTTGCACCGGATGACGTTCACCAGTTTTTGGGGCAGTTCCAGGTGCTTTTTCTCCTTCAGCTGCCCGTCCCGGATAATGTTGACGGTGATGCTGGCATCAATATAGCCTAGGACATCCAGGTCCAGGTCCATGGGGGAGTCGATCTTGATGATGTCCTTCCGGCCCATGTGACCGCTGCGGGCGTTTTTGATAATGGCCACCTGGCAGTCCAGCTGGTCCAGATGCAGATGCTTGTAGATCTCCATGCTCTTGCCGGATTGGATGTGGTCCAGGACCACGCCGTTGGCAATGCTGTCAATATTCATACCGTAACCCTCCTCATACTGATTTTCAATAAAACAGACTTTAGGCCTTGTTCGATAAATGGCGAAATGCTCAGGCGGGAGATTTTTGCGCTGGGCAAGGCAAAAATTTAATGAATTCCAGTATCACACGTGGATGTCCAGCAGCTTCAAAATCAGCGCCATGCGGATGAACTTGCCGTTCTTCACCTGTTTCCAGTAGGCCGCCCGGGGGTCCCGGTCCACAGCCACGGCGATCTCATTGACCCGGGGCAGGGGATGGAGAATAGAGAGGTCGGGTTTGGCGTTTTGCAGTTTTTCCGGCGTCAGGATATAGCTGTCTTTCAAGCGCAGGTAGTCCTCCTCGTTGAAAAACCGCTCCCGCTGGACCCTGGTCATATAGAGAATATCCAGCTGGGAGATGACGGATTCCAGGTCTGTGGTCTGGGTGTAGGGGATATCCTTGGACTTGAGGGACTGCTCCTTTACATAGCGGGGCAGTTTCAGCTCCTCCGGAGAGACCAGCACAAAGCGGATGTTGTCGTACCGGCTGAGGGCGTTCACCAGGGAGTGGACCGTGCGGCCGAATTTCAAATCGCCGCAAAAGCCGATGGTGAAGCCGTCCAGCCGCCCTTTCTCCCGGTGGATGGTCAGAAGGTCCGTCAGGGTCTGGGTGGGGTGGTTGTGGCCGCCGTCTCCTGCGTTGATAATGGGGACCTCGCTGAACTGGGCGGCGGCGTAGGGGGCGCCCTCCTTGGGGTGGCGCATGGCGATGATGTCGGCATAGCAGCTGACGGTGTGGACGGTGTCGCCCACGGTCTCGCCCTTGGAGGAGGAGCTGGAGTTGGCCTCAGAAAAGCCCAGCACACTGCCGCCTAAAGCCAGCATGGCGGACTCAAAGGACAATCGGGTGCGGGTGGAGGGCTCAAAGAATAATGTGGCCAGCTGTTTGTGGAGGCAGGCGTCCTGGTACTTGGCGGGATTGGTAGTGATATCCTCCGCCGTGGCGATCAGTTCGTCGATCTCCGCAACGGACAGGTCGGTGACGTCAATGATGTTTCTAGGCATAGGGGCTCCTTTCTGAAAAAGATCTGGATATCCCGGAGGACGGGCGGGGCGGCCGGCCCTGCTGTGGTTGTTTTATGGGGTTCCTGCCGGAGCCCGGCGGAGCGGGTCCGGTGGGGCGGGGAGAAATAAACGGAGCGCTTATAGCGCGGGTTATTTCGGTGAGATCCAGCTCTCGTCCGACGGGTCCGCCCGGAATTTTTTCAGCCGGTCAATGTCCTCCGTCTTGATTTTTCCCTCCTGGGCGGCGATTTCACACACCGCGTCGAAGTTGGAAAGGCTGACGTTCTTCACATTGGCGGCGGACAGGCGGTCCAGGCCCTTTTGGAGGCCGTAGGTGAAGATGGACACGGTGCCCAGCACCTCGGCCCCGGCCTCCCGGAGCGCCTCCACCACCTCGATGCAGCTTCCGGCGGTGGAGATCAGGTCCTCCACCACCACCACCTTCTGTCCAGCTTCCAGCCTGCCCTCAATGCGGTTCTGGCGGCCGTGGTCCTTGCTGCCGGAGCGGACATAACCCATGGGCAGGCCCATGAGATGGCCC
>NZ_CAJULS010000219.1 GCF_910587525.1 uncultured Oscillibacter sp.
CCAGCAAAAACAGGATGAACGCCAGCCCCCGGGCGCCGTACCAAGCGATATCGGGCAGCATAGCGGCAAGGAAGAGCACCAGGGCTGCCAGGATCAGCGCCAGGGCCGCCGTCCCCGCTGTGACGGTACGGGCCAGCCGCTTCTCCACAGGCCGCTCCAGATCTTTCATGCGGAGACTGCAGAGGAGGTTTCGCAGCCCCCGGAAGAGGCTCCGCAGCAGGCTCTTCCGCTGCTCTTTCGGGTTGTACCGCCGGTTGTTGACCGCCAGATACAAAACCCACCCCAGGGCTATCAGCCCCGGCAGGCTGGAGAGCAGGAAGCTGGCCGCGCCGTAGGCAAGCTGGCCCAGGTACACGGGCTCCCAGCCCCACCATATCTCCCGGCAGGCCCAGTACAGCTCCTGCCAGCCGTCGGCGGCAAACAGCCACCCCAGTGGAATGAGGGCCAGCAGAACCCAGACCTCCTCCCAAAGATGGCCGGTCCAGGAGGCGATCTTCGCGTCCGCCAGCTTCTTCTCCCTCCGGAACGCCAGCCACACGCACAGCCACAGAGCCCCCAGCCCCAGCAGGACAAGCTGCCGGATATAGAAGGTCCGGGTCTCCTCCGCCCGCTGGGCCACCTGGTACATCCGGCCATAGTAATACCGGCCTCCGCCGGAGTCCTGGAACCAGTACCGCACAGGCTCCTCCCGCACGGCCATATAGACGGTGACGCCGTCCAGCCACGCCCCGGCCTTGAGATTATCATAACCGGGAATAAACCAGGGGGACTTCCCGGAGACATAGATGCCGTCCCCATAGACGTCCAGCTCCACACCGTCTTTGAAAATGGAGGCTTTTCCGTCCTGATAGGTCAGGTAGAAATTATATCCCTCAAGGCTCTGGTCCCGAAATCGCTTGGCAGAGTCCGCCTCCACGTTTTTATACCGTATATGTCCGTCCTGCATGATCAAATAGAGGACATTCTGATCGCCTGTCCGATAGGCGTTCTCCCCCTCTGCCTCCCGGGCGGTCAACGCCTCTTCTTCCTCTTCCACCGGGCGGGACTCCGCTGCGGTGTCTGTCAAAATGATCTCGGTGTACTGCCGCCGCCAGCCGCCAGCCTCTGCCACGTCCCACGCCTCCGCTGTTTGGTACCAGGCGTTCCCTGTGGTCCCGGTGGCCCCCAGGGAGAGAAATTCCATCAGGTAGGACGAGACCTCGTCCCGGAACTCCTGGGTATTCTGCCAGTCCCCGGACCAGTCCGGCTCCGCGCCCCTCTGCATGAGCCGCCGCTCCGCTAGGGCCCCCAAGCTCCCCAGGACCAGCGTAATACCCAGAAAGAAGGCGAGAAAGCCGGCGGCCGCTTTTGCGGTCTGTCCCCGCTTTTTCGGGGCAGGTCCCTCCGCTGCCTCCGGCTCTATCGTCTGCCGCACCTGGGCGGCCACAAAATACTCCACCTCCCCGCCGTTTTCAGGCTCCGTGCCGTTCCATTTTGTATCCAATTCCCCACACCACCTTGATATAGTCTGGCTCTTTGGGATTCAGCTCCACTTTCTCCCGGATGCGCCGGATGTGAACCATCACCGTGTTCTCGCAGGCGTAGCCCTCCTCGTTCCACACCCGGCGGTACAGCTCCTCCGCCGGGAACACCCTGCCCAGGTTCCGGAACAGCAGGTCCACGATCTTCGTCTCTGTGGCGGTGAGCTTCACCACATCCCCGTCGGCCCGCAGCACCCGCTCCGCCGTGTCGTAGGTCAGCCGCCCGTTGACCAGAACGCCCTCCCGCTCCGCCGTGTGGATGTCCCCCAACAGGGTATACCGCCGCAGCTGGCTCCGGACCCGGGCCACCAGCTCTTGGGGGTTGTATGGCTTGGCGACGTAGTCATCCGCCCCCATGGAGAGGCCCAGGATCTTGTCCGTGTCCTCGCTCTTGGCGGAGAGGACGATGACGGGCAGGTTCCGCCGCTCCCGGATACGGATCAGAGCGGAGAGGCCGTCCAGCTTGGGCATCATCACATCGATGAGGATTAGTCGGACCTCTGGGTTCAGCGCATGGTCCAGGGCCTCTATGCCGTTATAGGCTTTCAGAACCTGCCAGCCCTCCCGCTCCAGGGTGATGGCAATGGCGTTTACGATCTCGGGGTCATCGTCCACGACCAGGATGTGTTCGTTCATGGGGTTGAACCTCCCTTTGGGCTGTTACTATCGTAGCAGGGAATTCTTACAAATAACTTGATGAAAATCTTACAAATTTCTTACAATTATCAAGAGAAAATAATTGTCTGGAGGATATAGGCAGAGCTCTGCTATGACAGGACTTTCACGAAAATTTTCGGGATAAGAAAGCGGGCCAGAGCAACATAACAATTTTGAATTGCTTTCGCCCTTGCGATTATAATATGATGAATATGGTTGAGAGGAGAAATGATGGATAGATATATCATTATCAGAAAAAAGTCAATCGGCCGCTATTCATTATATCTCCATTGGAACAGGAAGAAATCTCCCGGTTCCTGGAGGCGATTCAAAGGCACGCCTATGAATTGCTGTTCCTGGTCACTCTGTTCACCGGTATGCGGCAGGG
>NZ_CAJULS010000220.1 GCF_910587525.1 uncultured Oscillibacter sp.
ATGGCGGCGGCTATGAAAATCGGCTTGGAGGAAGCAAAGAGGCGGAACAAAGCAACATACACCCCCAAAAAGTACAGAAGGGAGTAAATCATGGATGGCAAGGCGCTTGCAGCCCGCTTGTCCAAAAAGTACGACACCAGGGACCCGTTCCGACTGGCGGACGAAATGGGCTTTATCATAGTTTTCGCCCCGTTAGTCGAAATGCGGGGTTTCCAACAGCGTATCAAGCGGCAGAATATTATCTATATCAACGACGGCCTGGACGACCGGCAGCAGGCCCTTGTATGCGCCCATGAAATGGGGCACCACTTCATGCACCGAGGCATGAACCGTATTTTTATGAACCGCAACACTCAATTTGTCACGCAGAAATATGAGAATGAAGCGAACCTGTTTTCTCTGGAATTGATCTATCCGGACGAGGACCTACAGCTGTTCTTGAATCGCTCGATCACTGACGCGGCCGCCTATATGGGCGTCTCTGTTCAGCTGGCGACTTGGAGGATGCAGACGGTCCCCGTTCCGGAGGTTGACTACTACGCAAGCTAAAATCCCACACGTTTGGGATTTTGAAAACAAAAAAAGCCCCCTCCGGTGTTCCAGCACCAGAGGGGGCCCATGAGGGCAGTAGACTTTCCGACGGCCTTACTGCCCTCCTATCATACCAAAAATAGGAGGAAAATGCAATATGGCGACGATCACAAAGCAGGGAAAAGGCTATAAAATCACCGTTTCCCAGGGCCGGGACTACACTGGCAAGAAAATCCGAAAATACATGACCTGGGTACCAGAACCCGGCATGACCGAACGGCAGATCAAGAAAGAGCTGGAACGGCAAGCCGTTCTCTTTGAGGAAAAGGTTTCAAGCGGAGCCACGGCCAACGGCTCCATGCGCTTTGCGGACTTCGCAGAGAAGTACATGACCGAATATGCGGCCCTTTACTTGAAACCGAAAACCATTGCTACATACACGGAAAATCTCAGCCGAATCAATCAGGCAATCGGCCACATCCGCCTGTCCGATCTCCGCACCGGCCATATCAACAGCTTCTATCTGAACCTTCAGGAGAGCGGAGTCCGGAGCCGCACCACTGGTGTCTGTAAGATCGCCCTCCAGGCGCAGATTGGCACCCAGCGCGGGGCATTGACCGCATTCTCCCGGAGGGCGGGAGTCAGCCGGGCCACCATCAATCAAGCTCTGGCCGGCAAGCCCATCAACAAAGAATCCGCTGACGCCATCGCCCAGGCAGTGGGGATGAAAACCAACAAGGCTTTTACCCTGACCACCCACTCGGACCCTCTGGCCCCGGCCAGCGTGATCTCCTACCACCGCACGTTGTCCTCCATCCTGGGCCGCGCGGTCAAATGGGGGTATATCCAGATCAATCCTGCTGACGCGGCAGAGAAGCCCAGCCTGGGCCAGCATGAAGCGCCTTTCCTGGAGGAAGCGGATGCGCGGCGGCTCCTGGAGCTGTTGCAGGACGAGCCCATACGCTGGCGGGCTATTATCACCTTCGACCTTCTGTCGGGACTCCGGCGGCAGGAATTTCTCGGCCTTCGCTGGCAGGACGTGGATCTGGACCAGCACACAATCACCGTCCGGCAGACCTCCAACTATCTCCCCGGGAAGGGCGTATATGTCAGCACGACCAAGACGGCCAGCTCCGCCCGCCCCCTGCTTCTCTCGACCGCTGCAGTGATGATGCTTTTGGAGTACCAGCGGTGGCAGGACGAGCAGCGGGGCAAGATGGGGGACGCCTGGGAGGACCAGGACGGGCGGGTGTTCACCACTGACACCGGCGCTCCCATATTTCCCGACAGTGTGACGCAATGGTTCAGCAAATTCATTACCCGATCTGGGATGCCGAAGGTCACTGTTCACAGCCTGCGGCATACCTACGCCTCCCTGATGATTGCAGACGGCGTACCCCTGGTGGTCGTGTCAAAGCAGCTGGGCCATTCGCAGACCAGCACCACGGCAAATATCTACGCCCATGCTATAGCCTCGGCACAGGCAAAGGCCATGCAGACTCTTGACCGCTTCAACGATCTTGTCAGCCCGGAACCCGCCCCCGAACAGGCCCCAGAAAGCAAGAAAAAAGCAGCCAGGGGATAACCCGCCCGACCGCTAAAATGTGTATCTCTCGGTATCGTCTTGTAGGATTGGACGCTAAACGGACGCTAAACCGGGATTTCACCCCAGCTCACAGAAATAAGAAAAGCCTTGTACCCGTTGCGGCACAAGGCTTTTCTTGGAGCTGCTGGGCGGATTCGAACCGCCGACCTCATCCTTACCAAGGATGCGCTCTACCGACTGAGCTACAGCAGCATATAGCGGAGAATCCGCATTTATCAAAACAAGCCGAAGCCTGGTTATCACGTGGCGACCCAGAACGGGCTCGAACCGTCGACCTCCAGCGTGACAGGCTGGCGTTCTAACCAACTGAACTACTGGGCCATCTCTCCCGCCGAAAACAATGCCTGTTAAAGTGGTGGGAACAACTGGACTCGAACCAGTGACCCCCTGCTTGTAAGGCAGGTGC
>NZ_CAJULS010000221.1 GCF_910587525.1 uncultured Oscillibacter sp.
GCCACTGTGCTCCGCTGCGGGCGGTCCAGAGCATCCCAGGCCGGCCCCGCATCCCCGCCGTTTCCGGCGGCAGCAGCTCTTTTATGTGCTCCCATTGTTCTTTTGTTAATTCATACCGCTTCATGTCCCTATTTTTGCACTAACTCTTTATTTATACAATATTTATTTTTCAAACAGGGCCTAGCGTGATTGTACAAAAATGGTGGAAATTTTATGTGAAAAAGATTGTTAAAAAAATTGACAAGTCGTTGAATTTGGTCTAAACTAATCATAACTTTAATAAACTTTCTCAATGGGAGCTGATCGACTTGAAGAAAGAAAACATCTCTGACGCGGTCATCCGCCGCCTTCCCCGGTACTACCGGCAGCTGACGGACCTGTGCGCCCGCGGCGTGGTTCGCATCTCCTCCCACTCTCTGGGACAGGAGATGAACATCACCGCATCCCAGATCCGGCAGGACTTCAGCTGCTTTGGGGAGTTCGGCCAGCAGGGCTACGGATATAACGTAGAGGAGCTGCGCTCTGAGATCGGACACATTCTGGGGGTGGACAACAACCACCACCTGATTATGATCGGCGTGGGCAACCTAGGCCACGCCCTGCTCCAAAATTTCCACTTTGACCAGGCGGGCTTCACCGTGGACGCCGCTTTCGATGTCTCCCCTGCGGTAGTAGGCTCCAGCGTCAACGGCGTGCCCATCTTTGCCATGGATGAGCTGGAGAATTATATCCGGAGTCACACTGTAGACGTGGTAGTGCTGACCATCCCCCAGTCGGTGGCCCAGGATACCGCCGACCGCCTCATCGGCCTGGGGGTCCGGGGCTTTTGGAACTTCACAAACGTGGAGCTCAGCAGCGCGAACCCCGACGTACAGTTTGAAAACATCCACTTCGCGGACAGTCTGCTGACCCTCAGCTACCGCATCGCCAATCACTGAGGAACGCCTATGAGAAAAAAACTTTTAATTCTGCTGCCCGTCTGTGTGCTGCTCCTGGCCGCTGTCTGGGCTCTGGCCGCGGGAGACGCGGCAGACCCGCTGGCCACCCTCAGCTATCTCACCGGAACCTTCACGGACGCGGTGGACCAACGGGTGGACCAGCGGCTGAATAACGCCGATCTGCCCAACAGCGGCGGAACAGCGTCCGCCGTCGCCGCCTCTGCCTGGACGGAAACGCGGCTGAAGAATGCGGATGACGCGGTCTGCTCCACCGGCTCCAGCGTCCTGCTGCTGGCGGGCGGGGCCTATGTGTCCTATTCCTCCCCCGGCGCGGTGGTGGATGTCACTGCCGGTACGGTGGTCCCCAGCGGTACAACACTGGCCGTAAACCACCGCTATATGGCCGCGGAGGACACCATCGCTCATTTCATCGTCACCTCCAAAACAGCGGTGCTGGACTACCAGGGGAACGTGAAGTTCTCCTATTCCAGCGCTGAGGATTACAACGCTATGGCCGCCGCCCTGAAAGAGCTCCACCTCTTCCGGGGCACCCTCACCGGGTACGGCCAGGGCTTTGACCTGGAGGCGGCCCCCACCCGGCTCCAGGCGCTGATTATGTTCATCCGCGTCCTGGGGGAGGAGCAGCAGGCCCTGGCATGGACGGGCACCACCCCCTTCCGGGACGTGGCCCGGGGCACTGAGGCAGAGAAATACGTGGGCTACGCCTATGAACGGGGCTACACCAACGGATACAGCGCCACGGAGTTCCGGCCCGCCGGGGCCGTCAACGCCTCCCAGTACACGGAGTTCGTCCTCCGGGCTATGGGGTACAGCTCCGCCGCCAACACGAACCTGGCGGATGTCTTTGACCGGGCCATGAATGCGGGGGTACTGACCGCAGGCGAAGCCTCCATGCTCCAGCGGGACCGCTTCCTGCGCGCGGAGCTGGTGTACATCTCCTACTATGCCTTGGACGCCCTGCTGCCAAACAGCAGCCGGACCCTGGCAGACCAGCTGATGGATGCCGGCGTCTTCACCGCCGGGGAGTGGGAGTCAGCCCGGGGACTGGTGACCTCCTGGCGGCTGTAAGAGATTTTCGCACCCCTGGCGGGGGGACGCATACTATGGGTTGAGACCGGTTCGACCGGCCAACAATTCATAGGAGGTTCCCCTTATGTGCAATAACGGCTTTGGCGGCGGCAACTGCTGCTGGATCATCATCCTGCTGATCATCATCTGGTGCTGCTGCGGCAACAGCGGCTGGAATGGCGGCAGCAATTGCTGCTGCTGCGAGTGCTGCAACGGCTGCGGCAACGGCAACAGCTGCGGCTGCAATTGCTGCAATTGCAACTGCAACTGCAATTCCACTCCCTGCTGCTGATTCCTTACTCCATACCAAAGAAGGCGAGGCGCTCCGGGCAAAACCCGGGGCGCCTCGCTCTTTTCCAACAGCCTGCCCCACTCACTTTCAAATTACGCTGCCGTTTTTGCAGACAAAGGACTTCAGCGCCCTGGTACTCCATATCACAAGAAAACCCTGTCAAATTGACCAATGTCATTAAGTTAACCAATAAATTCCAAAAGAAAGAAAAAAGCCCTTGA
>NZ_CAJULS010000222.1 GCF_910587525.1 uncultured Oscillibacter sp.
AGCTCAGGGACGTAATCCGGGCGCTCCGGGTTGTCGCTCTCCATCTCGAACTGCAAGACGCCGCCGCCGGGGATCTTGACCTTGGGGAACGTGAGCCGCAGACCCTCCATATCCTCGGAGAGATCATCGGAGGGGGCGTTGGTGCCCATAGCGGTGGGCAGAATGAACTGGGCGCACTCCATAACGGTGGTGTTGGTCTGATTATTCTGGCTAAACATAAATCGTTCCTCCTAATAAAGTGTTGATATTGGTGGTATGGCCTGCTATACGGCGATACCTGTGACCTGGTTGATTCTGCGGAACAGCTCCGGGGCCATGGTCATGACTGTGTATCCGATCTCCTCCAGTTTGGAGGCGCGGTCGTAACTCTCCACGTCCTGGCTGTACCGGGTGACTGCGTTGGCGAGGCCGTACAGCGTGTAGTCACCGTCTGTATGGAGATGCTGGAGGATTCCAGCGCTCTCCGCCTCTGTGATATGGACGCAGGCTGCGGCGCGTTTTACCACTTCGTCCAGATTGTCCATGTTCAGCTCCATCTGTGTGCTCTCCCGCATCTGGTTGAGCATCTGCACAAACCGGGCTTCATCCATGGCATCACGGACTGCTGCTTGCAGACTCCGGACAAAATCCTGGTCGCTGTCTGTCAGTACCTCTGCGGCGCAGACAAAAAATTGCCTGTTGGTGAGGATGCGAGGCCCCGAATGGGTACGGCGCATTTTGGAAGCCGTGCTGTCGGTGGCCGTCATCCCGTTGGTACAGACCAGCCGGTAGACGAGCGGGCAGACACTGACCGCACCGCGGCCGGTCTCGCTGTTGGAGATCGACACCCCGGCTTGAACCACATCGCCCGGACGCACTTCATCCTGGAGGCGTGGGTTCACGACCTTCAGGTACATGTAGTCCTCTGTAAGCTCACAGCTGCCAAACTGGATGTCCGGCATCTCACCTACCACGGGGGTAACGATCCTGGCAACATCATAGTTGTCGATGCGCCGGTAGCGGCTGCTCAGAAACGCCCGCGCATGACCGTCCAATGTCCGCAGCATACGCTGGGCAGGATCAACACGCTGGAGCCAGCGGTTGACGTTGTGGGCCAGCAGCTCCGGATCATTCCGCCGCATCTTTTCGTAATACTTGATGGGGATGTCCAGATAGGCGCTGAGCTGGCGGTGGGCCGTGGTCTGAATGTCCATCGGCTCCATCAGGTCATGGCCGCTCTCATTCAGCGCAAGGAGAAAGGGCTGGCCGTCCCAAATCTCCATGCGCAGGCATCTGGTGTCCACCATGTAGTCGGCCTTTACCTCACCCTGACGCCGGATCTCTGCCGCCATCGCCTGGATGGTTCGCCCGCTTTTCATGGCACGCTTCACTCCCTTCCTTGATTTTGGGACCGCTTACCAGGAGACCAGAATCCTGGTATCCTGCACATCGGCGGTCAGCCCTTCCTGCTCCAACACCTTTGCCAGCCTGGGCCAGTACACCTTCTCAGGGAAAGTGGCAAAGGAGTTTTTCTTGATCTCCTCGCCTCCGGCCACCGGCTGGATGCAGATACTGCCGTCCTCGTTCAATGTCAGGCTGCTGTGGCCTCGGGAACGCAGGTCGGCAATCATGTCCTCCAGAATGCCGCGGCCCTGGAATTCATACCACACCCGGGGGTCCAGCGGCTGCTGATTGGGTGCGGCTCCAGCCTCCAGCGGCGCAACCTTGACCAGTGAACAGCGAAGGCCGCCCTGCCGGTCCAAAGTCACGTCAGCATAGTCATAGTCCTGGATACCGTAGACCCGGATGCGGCCGGTACCGCCATAGGCGATGAAGCGTGCGGGATCAGCTAAAGTCCATTCCCAATGGGCCTGGGGATAGACAGATTGCAGATGCTCCGAGATACGATGGTTCACATGGCGCAGAAGTACCAGCCCCATGCTGCTGTCAGAAGTATCCGCAGCGGCTTCCTGCCGGTCACGGGACTGGCGGACACGGCGTCGATACGTGCGATTGGACTTCCAGGCGGGAATAAGCTGGGTGAAAATAAGCCACAGGCCCCACACCGCGAAAACGGTGATCAGAGCCACGGTTGCCCAGTTACCCCGCAGCAGAGACAGGATGGCAATGACGACGCCGATCAGGATAGAGATGCTGCCCCAAAGAGGACTCGTTCTTTTCATGGAAATTACCACCTTTTCTTAAAATGTCGGGAAAAGCAAAAAAGAGGCGCTGCACCCACGTCCAGAAAATAATCTGTCCTAACCAAATCGAAGCCCAACGTCAGTGGGTTCGATTTGGAGAGGAGAAGCAACGTAGCGATACGCAGTTTTCAGGCATTCGCCTGGAAACGGAGTGAGCGTAGTTTGCTTCGACGAGGTACAGCGCCTCTTCACTTGTGCCGGAGCGTTACTCCGGCAGGGCCTCCCGCTCGCCGTCCACCATCCCAACGGGGACGGCGGGTTCGGACTGCGGTACGCCGCATTCGGGTTTGCTCTGGGAGGCCGGGATGTAATCCCAGTCGCCCAGTTTGAGCTTCAGCCGCTTGTCGTGGGT
>NZ_CAJULS010000223.1 GCF_910587525.1 uncultured Oscillibacter sp.
CCAAAATACGGGGGTTGTTCTCAGACGGTGCCCGGAAATTTGGCAGTCTCAATCCGGGTGCGTCTGACAGCGTACCTTGCGGGGCGCTCCGCCGCAGCTGGGAGTGCTTTCGAGGCTGTTTTGCAGCTTTGACGCAAGGCCTCCAGCGGCTCTTCCCGCGCTTCGCGCATAGCCGGTTCCGTTTGGGCGGGGCTTTGCTCCTATTCTCTCGGGAGGCCCCGGCCTGTGCGCAGGCCCAGGAGGAAGGCGTGGACAGCGGTGAATTCCTGCGTTTTGTTGAAGCTGTTCAGCGTGTCCGGGACGATGTCGTCCTCCAATAAGTAGAAGTCCGGTAAGTAGTCCTCCCGTGGAATCGTATCCAAATAAGTTTTGATATAATTCGCATACAGCCATTTCATGAAATCAGACATTACGTGCCACCTCAAAAAAACAATGATTGTGTCGTGTTCTTGCTGATGATAATATAGCACAATGATTGTGTCATGTCAAGAGGAGATAATATGCTTTTACAAGAGAGATTACGGGCTTTGCGAAAAGAGCGAAATGAGACGCAGCTCCAAGTTGCGACTGCAATTGGGATTGCGGACCGTCATTATCAGCGTTTTGAAGGCGGTGTAAATTTGCCCAATTTAGAAAACGCCTGGAAACTGGCGGACCATTTTGGCGTTACCATCGACTATCTGGTAGGCCGCACAGACGAGCGCTGACCCCGCCCGGGCGGTAGACGCAGTTTCTGCCCGCCCGTGCCCGGCCAGGCGCGAAGCGCGGGAAGAGAAGGGAGTCCATGCGTCCAAGCACCAAAACAACTTCGGAAGCATTGGCAGATGCGGGGGAGCGCCTCCGCAAGGTACGCTGTCAGGCGCACCCGGCAGAAGATTGGCAAGATTCGTGGGCACCGGTTCAGACCAGCCCCCGTACATTGGGCGAATTTGACCCCTGCGGTCAAATTCGGCCCCAGCGTCTTTTTCTCTTTTGGACCGTGCACGGCCCGTTTTCTCTTTTTCTCCGCTGAGAAAAAGAGAAAATGGGGGGTGCATCCCGCACGGCGAAGCCGTGCACCCCCCGTCCCCGCCCGCGGCGGGCATCCCCCATCCCCACAGGCGTGGGAACAACAAAGGAGGACACTCTATGAACGCCATCGTCACCGTCGTCGGCCGCGACCGCGTCGGCATCATCGCCGCCATCTGCAACCGCCTGGCAGGCCATAACGTCAACATCCTGGACATCTCCCAGACCATCCTCCAGGGCTCTTTCACCATGGTCATGGCCGTGGACCTCTCCGCTGCCTCCGCGCCCTTTGGGGAGCTTTCCGCTTCCCTGGCGGAGCTGGGAAAAGAGATGGGGCTCTCCATCCGCATCCAGCGGGAGGAGATTTTCAACGCCATGCACACCATTTAAGGAGGAGAGGTTATGCTCAATCAGAAGGAGATCCTCTCCACCATTGAAATGATCGACCAGCAGCACCTGGACATCCGCACCATCACCATGGGCGTCTCCCTGCTCTCCTGCTGCGACCCGGACCCGGGACGGGCCTGTGAGAAAATCTACGAAAAAATCTGCCGCTGCGCCGAGAAGCTGGTCCGGACCGGGCAGGACATCGAGGGGGAGTTCGGCATCCCTATCGTCAACAAGCGCATCTCCGTCACCCCCATGGCCCTGGTGGCAGGGGCGTCGGAGACAGAGGACTATGTCCCCTTTGCCCTGGCCCTGGACCGGGCCGCCAAGACCTGCGGCGTGGACTTCATCGGCGGATACTCCGCCCTGGTGCAAAAGGGCATGACCGGGGCGGACCGGAAGCTGATCCGCTCCATCCCCGAGGCCCTGGCCCGGACGGAGCTGGTGTGCGCCTCCGTCAACGTGGGATCCACCCGGGCGGGGATCAACATGGACGCCGTGGCCCTGATGGGCCGGACCGTGAAGGACACCGCCGCCGCCACCGCGGACCGGGAGGGCCTGGGCTGTGCAAAATTAGTGGTGTTCTGCAACGCTGTGGAGGACAACCCCTTTATGGCCGGGGCCTTCCACGGCGTAGGGGAGGCGGAGAAGGTCATCAATGTGGGTGTCTCCGGCCCCGGCGTCGTCCATCACGCCCTCCAGGCGGTGAAGGGGCAGCCCTTTGACGTGGTGGCGGAGACGGTGAAGAAGACCGCCTTTCGGGTCACCCGCATGGGCCAGCTGGTGGCCCAGGAGGCCAGCCGGCGGCTGGACACCCCTTTCGGCATCGTGGACCTGAGCCTGGCCCCCACCCCCGCCATCGGGGACAGCGTGGCCCGGATTCTGGAGGAGCTGGGCCTGGAGGTCTGCGGCACCCACGGCACCACGGCGGCCCTGGCCATGCTGAACGACGCGGTGAAAAAGGGAGGCGTCATGGCCTCCTCCAGCGTGGGGGGCCTCTCCGGGGCCTTTATTCCCGTCAGCGAGGACGAGGGCATGATCGCCGCCGCCCGCAGCGGGACGCTGTGCCTGGATAAGCTGGAGGCCATGACCTGCGTGTGCTCCGTGGGCCTGGATATGATCGCCGTCCCCGG
>NZ_CAJULS010000224.1 GCF_910587525.1 uncultured Oscillibacter sp.
TCCCCGTCGGGATAGGCCACGGCGCACTCCGGCTCCAGGAAGGCGTGCTCCGTCCACGGTGTATAAAACCGCTGGGTCAGCATGTATTTACTCTTGGCGATGGCCTCCGCCGGATTGCCCCGCTGGATGTGCTTATGGCTCAGCAGGTTCCCCTCCCGGTGGACCAGGGGTGCGTCCGGCAGCATGGCCTCCCGGGGACTGCGGACACAGGGCAGCTCTTCGTAATCCACCTTTACCAGGGCCTTGGCCTGAGCCAGGATCTCCGGCGTCTCCGCCGCCACCAGGCAGATGGCGTCCCCCAGGTAGTGGGTGATGTCCCCCACGGCGATCATGGTGTCCCAGTCCTGTTTTAAATGTCCCACCTTGTTGCTGCCCGGCACGTCCGCGGCGGTGAACACCCCCACCACGCCGGGCAGGGCCTTGGCCTCCCCGGTATGGATCGCCAGCACCCGCGCCCGGGGATATTCGCTGCGGACGGCGCTGCCGTAGATCATGCCGTCCATATAGATGTCGTCGGGGTAGATGCCCGTGCCGGTAACCTTCTCCTCCACGTCGATCCGGGGGACCCGGGCGCCCAGGGACCAGTCCTCTACGGCCTGGGGAACCTCCCCGGCCCGAAACAGCTCCGCCGCCAGCAAAATAGCGTCGATGATCTTCACATACCCGGTGCAGCGGCAGATGTTGTTGCGGATGGCGAAGGCCGCCTCCTCCCGGGTGGGGTTTTGGTTCTTGTCAAGCAGGGCCTTTGCGGAGACCACCATCCCCGGAATGCAGAAGCCGCACTGAACCGCCCCGGCGTGGCCGAAGGCATATGTATAGACCTGCCGCTCAAACCCGCTGAGGCCCTCCACGGTGAGGACCTCCTTCCCCTCCAGCTTGTCTGTCTGGGGAATACAGGCCTTGGTGGGCTTGCCGTCAATGAGGACGGTGCAGGTGCCGCAGGCGCCCTCGCTGCACCCGTCCTTCACAGAGGTCAGGCCCAGAGTGTCCCGCAGGTACCGCAGCAGCTTCTGGTTCTTTTCCACAGTCACAGTCTTGCCATTTACGCGAAACGTTGCCATAAAAGACTCCTTGTTCCCGTGCCCGCCCTCGGTCCCACGGTCATGTGTAATTTTCAGAAAGGTCGACCTTTCCATTCTTGTATATTATACCTGAAATCCAGGCAATGCGCAACCACACTTTTGTCAATTCGTTATTCTATTTTTAGTCCAACGGAGGCAGCTCCCAGCCCACCGCCAGTGCGCCCCTCCGAACGGAAACCCGGGCCATGGGCTCCAGAATGTGGTTGCTGACCCCCACGGGAAAGTCCGGCGTCAGCACAGCGTTTTCCAGGGGATACTGAAAGCCGGTCTCGTCCACCCCCTCCGCCCGGTCTCCCAGGCAGAAGACAGAGAACAGGCCCCACTCCACCGTCTTGGGAATATCCAGGGCCTCGTTTTCGATCACAGTCCAGAGAAAATCGTCGCCGTACAGCCAGCCCCTGGCCCCCTTTCTGCGGAGGAACAGCAGGGACTGGATGTTTGCCAGGGTGTGGTCCAGCCGTCTGCCGCCAGTGCCGCCGTAGATCCAAAAGTCCGTACAGCCCGCCTCCAGTCCAACCCGGATGGCGGCTAGGGTGTCAGTGTCGTCCTTCTCCACCGGCAGGCGGCGGACGCGGGTAAAATCCACCGGGGGCTCCATGGAGTCGAAGTCCCCCAGCAGCAGGTCTGGAACGATTCTCTCCCGGAGGCAGATCTCATAGCCGGCATCGGCGGCGATGACAAGATCGCCGGGCCCGCCCGGACGCTCCCGCAGGCCATAAAATGTACCAGCGGCAAAAACAAAGCAGCGTTTCACAGCAGCCACTTCCCCTCCTATTTCTATCAGCAGTATACTTTTAAGAAAAGCGGAAAGCGCTATGCGCCTTCCGCTTTTTTCATCTGCTCTCCCAGCCCTCCAAATCATCCATAGAGAGGACCGCCATCACCAGAGCGACCAGGAGCAGGATCACATACCCCACCAGCACGGTACTCATCAGCCAGTCCACCAGCAGCATAGTGAGGAAGAGCGCCGCCGTATCCAGCACCACCAGCAGCACTTTCGCCCGCCGCATGGAGATCCGGTGGAGCATCAAAAGCGCCCGGGGCAGCGCCTTGACCAGAATCTGCACCGGAAAGCCCAAGGCGCCGCAGAAAATCACATAGAGGATCATGGTGGACAGAGACTCATACGAGGCGCCAAACCATCGCATGATCGTCTCACTGGGCATATCCAGCGAGGCGGCCACCGCCATCATTCCCGCCGCCAGCACTGCGCAGGCAATCAGGATCGCAATGCGCTTCTTCACCTTTCCGCCCATGGGCCCTCCTCTCGCCGCTTGGAACTCTGCAGCATTTTTGAAAAAGTATATCATGACAGGAATTTTCTGTCAACCTCCGCCCCGGAAGAGGAGATCGGGAAGAGCGTCGTGTAGGGAAAGAGTGTAGATCTCGGTGGTCGCCG
>NZ_CAJULS010000225.1:0-1941 GCF_910587525.1 uncultured Oscillibacter sp.
CACTCTTTCCCTACACGACGCTCTTCCGATCTTGCCGCGCCGCCGCGCAGGCATATCCCTCCATTTTTTCGCATAAACTAGCGTCAAAAAGGGGGGATACCATTGTCATCAGCCAATGCCCAGCGCCGCCGTGCCCAGCAGCTGCGCCGGACCAGAAGCCGCCGCCGGGGCGGCGCGGAGAACCAGACGCCGGTCCGGCTGATCGTCTGCGGCGTGATTTTCGTCCTGCTGGTAGCGGCGAAGCTGCTGTTTCCCGAGGCGGTGGAGCGCCTGGCGGGCTCCGCCCGGCAGCTCATCGGCCGGGACGCGGATTTCCGGGAGGCCTTCGCCGCCGTAGGCCGGGCCGTCAGCGGCGAGCGTTCCGTAGGCGACTCCCTGCAGGAGGCCTACACCGCCGTCTTTAACCCCTACCCCGATCTGGAGCAGCAGCACGACCCCGCCCCGGAGGACGGTCCCGTTCCGGAGGCCCGGCCGGAGGAGGACTCCCGGCCCGCAAGCAATACCGCCGCCGGTCCCTCCGGTCCGGACACACGCATTCTCCGCTTCGGAGCCCTGGAGCTGCCGGAGGCGGACAAGGCGGTGATGCGGGAGCTGCTGATCTCGCCCGAAAGCGCCTCCGGCTCCATCGCCCACCCGGCGGGGGACGGAGGCGGATCACAGCCCCCCGAGGCCCCGGAGTCTCCCCCTGAGGAGGACGACACCGCCACGGCGGAGGCATTCCATCTCTACACCATGGCCGCCATGCCGGAGAACGCCAGCCTGGAGCAGCGCAACCTGGGCTTTCCCCACTGCACTCCGGTCCTGGGCCATCTCACCTCCACCTTCGGCTGGCGGGAGCATCCGGTGGAGGGGGGCAGCAAATTCCACTACGGCGTTGACCTGGCGGCCAATACCGGCACGGATGTGCTGGCCTTCGCCGCCGGGGAGGTCTACGCCTCCGGGGAGAGCAGCACCCTGGGCAACTATATCATGCTCCAGCACGAGGGCGGCTATATCACCCTGTACGCCCACTGCAGCCGGATCACCGCCTCCTCCGGGAGCGTCGCCATGGGGGAGAAAATAGCCGAGGTGGGGGATACCGGACTGGTCACCGGCCCCCACCTTCATTTCGAACTCCACGACGGAGCCCTGTATCTGAACCCCATTTACTATGTGGAAGTGGGGTAAACTGGAACTGGGCTGGGGGTTCGCAGCCCTCATCGTCCTGGCCCTGCTGGGGGGAGCCGGTCCGGCGCTGCCGCCGGTGCTTCTGGCGGCGGCGTGTCACGAGCTGGGGCATCTCTCGGCCCTGCGGCTGGCGGGAGCGCGGGTGGAGCGCCTGCGGCTGAACGCCTTCGGCGCGGAGATCCGGGCCGATACCCGCCGCCTGTCCTATCCCCGCGAAATCGCCTGCACCCTGGCGGGCCCGGCGGTCAACCTGGCTCTGGCCCTTCTCCTGGCCCGGCTGACGGGCCATTTCACGGCGGCGGGCTCCAACCTGGTCCTGGGCTGCTTCAACCTCCTGCCCATCCCCGCCCTGGACGGCGGACGCGCCCTGCACCTTCTGGTGAGCTGGCTCTGGGAGCCCCTGACGGCGGACACCGTGAGCCGCCGCACCGGCCTCCTCTGCGCCCTCCTCCTCACCGCCGCCGCCCTGTTCCTGACCGTCCGCTGTCACGCGGGCCTGTTCCTGCTTCTGGGCGCCTCCGGCACCCTGATCCCCCAGCTCCCCGCCATAAACCTTAAAAGAGCGGCCCGGTGACCCCACCGGACCGCTCTTCTCCTATCCGTCATGTCTCCCGGCGCTCTCTCGGCACATCATCCAGCCAGACCGTCCGGAAGTCTCCCCCCAGACGCTCCCGGATCTCCGGCAGCAGCCTCCGGGCCATCTCCAGCTGTTCCTCCCTGACCTGGAGCAGCCCGTCCTCTCCTCTCAAGATCGGAAGAGCACACGTCTGAACT
>NZ_CAJULS010000225.1:1951-2468 GCF_910587525.1 uncultured Oscillibacter sp.
CAGCCCGTCCTCCTCACGCAGCCGCAGACGGAAATCGGAAAATCCCAAAGCCATCAGCGCCGTCTCGCCCCGTTCCGCCCGTGCCAGGTCCGCCGCCGAAACCGCCGTCCCCGCCGGGACCCGCGTTGCCAGACAGGCATAGGAAGGCTTGTCCCATACCCTGAGCCCCGCCTCCCGGGCCATACGCCGCACCTCGGCCTTCCCGATGCCGCACTCCCGCAGCGGGGACCGTATCCCCAGCTCCGCCAGCGCCCGCATACCGGGCCGGTCCCCGGCGTCGTCGGAGGCGTTGCCGCCGTCCAGCACCACCGGGAACCCGTCCCGCGCCGCCTCCTCCAGCAGCCGGGTGAACAGCGCCCGCTTGCAGTAGTAGCACCGGTCCGCCGGATTGGCCGCGACCTCCGGGACCGCCAGAATGTCAGCCTCCAGCACCCGCAGCTCCACGCCCAGCCGCCCGGCGGTTTCCCGAGCGTCCTCCAGCTCGAATACCGGCTGAAAAACCGTCCGCACAAAATAC
>NZ_CAJULS010000226.1 GCF_910587525.1 uncultured Oscillibacter sp.
AGTCCAGCACCGCGCCGTCCATGCCCGGCTTCTCACAGGTGAGATTGAAGCGCCGCTCTCTGCCCTTCAATGCCGCCAGCCGCCGGGGTACCGTCACGCCGGTAACGCCGCATAGCTGGTCCAGCAGCTCCACGCCGTCTCCCGCCGGGGTCTCCCCGATGGCGGTGAGGACGTGATTACAGAACTTATAGGGGGATGCGGTGGAGACAAACACCGTCACGGTCTTATCCCCGTTCTCCCGGCGGTACTGCTCCATGACACTGGCGGCCACGGCGGTATGGGTATCTATGAGATACCCCTTCTTGTAATACTCCCCGATGGCGGCGGCGGTACCGGCCTCGTCGCAGAAGCCGCCCCAAAATTCCTCTTTCAAGGCCGCCTTAATCTGACCGGAGACCTCGTACTTCCCGCTCTCCGCCAGGGCCGACATATAACCCCGGACCTCAGCGTCGTTCTCCCCGGAGAGGTCGAACAACAGCCGCTCCAGGTTGCTGGATACCAGAATATCCATGGAGGGGCTCATGGTAGTGCGGAAGGGCCGGTTGCGGTCATAGACGCCGGTACGGAGGAAATCTGTCAGCACGTCGTTGCGGTTGGAGGCACAGATGAGCTTGCCAACAGGCAGCCCCATCCGTTTCGCGTAGTAGGCCGCCAGGATGTCGCCAAAGTTGCCGGTAGGGACGCAGAAGTTCACCTTGTCCCCCATTTTGAGCTTCCCATCCTGCACTAGATCGCAGTAAGCGGAGATATAGTAGACCACCTGGGGCAGGATACGGCCCCAGTTGATGGAGTTGGCGGAGGAGAGAAAATATCCCCGGCCCGCCAGAGTCTCCCGCATGGCAGGATCGGAGAAAATGCGCTTCACACCGGCCTGGGCGTCATCAAAATTGCCCGCCACGGCGCACACGCCCACATTTTCCCCCTCCTGGGTGACCATCTGGGCTTCCTGGACTTTAGACACACCGTCCTTGGGATAGAACACCATGATCTTCGTCTGGGGCACACCGGCAAACCCCTCCATGGCAGCCTTGCCGGTGTCGCCGGAGGTGGCTACCAGGATACACACCGTTTTGTCCTCCCCGGTCTTCCGCAGAGCCGCAGACAGCAGCTGAGGCAGCATCTGGAGGGCCATGTCCTTGAAGGCGGAGGTGGGACCGTGCCACAGCTCCAGACAGTGGGTGTTCTCGTCCAGCGTTCGGACGGGGGCCACCGCCTCCGTGTCGAACTTGTCGGGGCCATAGGCGTTCTCGGCGAAGGTGAGTAGTTCCTCCTCCGTGTAATCCGTCAGGTACAGCCCCATAACCTTTGCCGCCCGGGTCTGATACCGCTCACTTACCAGGTTCTCCAAAAAGGCCCGGTCAATCTGGGGAATGGTCTCCGGCGTCAGCAATCCGCCGTCCCGGCTCAGGCCCATCTTGACGGCCTCCGCCGAGTCCATGCGGAGGAATTTGTCCCGTGTGCTGTAATAGTTCATCTGTAATTTCCTCACTTTCAGGAGATTTGTTATGTAAACGCATCCTCCAGATATTCCACCCGGAGGGAACCGTCCCTTCCCATATAAACCTCTGCCACGTCAAACCGGGCGGGGACGTCCTCCAGGCCGGTTTCCATCAAGTAGGCCATAGCAGTCTTTCGGAGCCGCTCCTGCTTGCGCCCGTCTACAAACTCCCGGGGCAGACCAACGGCTCCGGTCCCCCGGAGCTTCACCTCCACAAAACAGACGATACCGTCCCGGCCCCGAGCCACCAGATCCAGCTCGCCGTACCGACATCTCCACTGGGCGGCCAGGATCTCACAGCCCTGCCGCTCCAAAAATACCGCTGCGGCCCGCTCACCCCGGTCTCCGGCCTCTCTCGTCCCGCTCATGACCGCCTCGCCTCCCACTTTTTCAAAAAGCTCCCCCGGTGGGCCGGACAGGGGCCGTACCGGTTCAGCATCTCATAATGGAGCTTCGTGCCATAGCCCTTGTGTCTGGCAAATTGGTATTGTGGATACTGGGCCTCCAGCTCCGTAGAGACATACCGGTCCCGGCTGACCTTGGCCAGAATGGACGCCGCCGCGATGGAGGCGCTCTTTCCATCGCCGCCCACAATAGTGATATGGGGCGCGGTGATGAAAATCCGGCTGCCGTGGTCCCGGTTGCCGTCAATCAGGGCCAAATCCGGCGTTACGGTAAGCCCGTCAATGGCCCGCTGCATGGCCAGCATCCGGGCGTTGAGGATGTCCAGCCGGTCGATCTCCTCCGCCTCCGCCCGGGCAACGCTCCAGGCTGCGGCGCGGGCCGTAATGAGATCATAGAGAACCTCCCGTCTTTTCTCCGTCAGCTTCTTGGAGTCGTTGAGGCCGGGGATGCCGATCTCACGGGGCAGGATCACGGCTGCGGCAGATCGGAAGAGCACACGTCTGAA
>NZ_CAJULS010000227.1 GCF_910587525.1 uncultured Oscillibacter sp.
ACTATCTTTTTGGTAACTTCTGGTTAACTTAATGGCATTGCTCAATTTGAGGGACGTTTTAGCAGACTAAACATTTGTTACAAATCATAATGTGTCCTGGATTGAGCAATCACAATTTGGCTATCCTCAGCCTTATATACAATACCGTTCGCCTCATCAATCCTCCTGCTCCACCAGCCCTGATAGCTGCTCTTTAACGGCTCCGGTTTGCCGATACCTTCAAAGGGATTGCGCTGAATATCCTTGATGAGCGTATTGATCCGCCGCAGGGTTTTCTTATCCTGGGTCTGCCAATAGAGGTAATCTTCCCATCCCTCGGGGAGGAACAGTAAATCAAGCATCTTCTGCGATCCTCTCCAGCTCTTCTATGGACTCTTTAACGGGTTCCGGTTTGCCTGATTCGTAGTTCTCAATGGTCCGTTTCAATCTGGATTGATTGGCGGCAGAATAGAACGGGTCGATGCTCAAATCCAGGGGCAGCCGCTGTTCCCGGACAATCGTTTTTGCGAACATGGTCATCGCTGTGGTCATGTTTAAGCCGAGCTGTTCTAAAATTGCCTCTGTCTGGCGTTTCAGCGTGTCATCCATACGAAAAGATACATTTGCCATAACAGCACCTCCATGATAAATGATTGTGCTTCATTATATGCAAATTGTCAATACAATGCGTTGCGCAGATAAATTTAGATGAGAAATATGCCGTATAAAAAATATCCCTCAAGAGGGCATTTCCATGGATACGCCCGTCTTGCGTGCGCAGATACTGGAGGACTTCTCCCTCCGCCGGGGAGAGGCATCGCTCACCGGCGGACGCTCCCGCAAACTCTTTTTGCTGCTGGCCTTCCTAATCTGTGAGCGGGCCCGGCCTGTACCCTGACGGGAACTGACGGACCTGCTCTGGGCAGGCCAGACCGCCGGGTCCCTCAACGCGCAGAAGGCACTGCGCCGCCAGGACGGCGGCCCGGAGCGGCCGGCCGGTCCACGTGGCCCTGCTCACCGCCGCGGCGCCGGAGGATGCCTCTCTGGCCCGCCACAGCCTGGACCGGGCTATGGACCATCTGGAGGAGGTCCTTCGGGCAGGTCTGCAACGGGGCGATGCCGCCGCCCGCTGCGGCGCAGGTCAGTTCGTCCTCCTGCTGCCCCAGGCAGACTACGAGGGGAGGCGGACCGCCTGCACCCGGCTGATCCGCTCTTTTACCCACCGCTGTCCCCACGCCCCGTCCGTGCCGCTTTCTTCGTCCAGCCCCTGCCGCCCAACCGCTGAAACCGGACCGGCCACTCCGCTCCCTTGACAACGATCTTCCCAAATGCTACCATATCTGTGAAACGCCTCCCCTCTCTGGTAGGAGGCAAACGCTGAAAAGGAGGAAAACTATGGAGAAAACCGACCAGCGCTATCACCATTTTATACAGATCCTGCGGGAGGAGCTGGTACCCGCCATGGGCTGCACCGAGCCCATTGCCATCGCCTACGCCGCCGCCAAGGCCCGGGAGGTTTTGGGCCGCCTGCCGGAGCGCATTTTGGTGGAGGCCAGCGGCAATATCATCAAGAATGTTAAAAGCGTAGTGGTACCCAACACCGGCGGCCTCAAGGGCATCGAGGCCTCTGCCGCCGCGGGCGCGGTGGCCGGGGACGCCGGAAAGATCCTGGAGGTCATCTCCCAGGTGACCGACGCCCAAAAGAAGGAGATCAAGTCCTATCTCGCCGGTCATGAAGTCCGGGTGGCCCCTGCCCCGGGGGACGTGGTCTTTGATATCATCGTCACCCTTGTTGCCGGAGCGGACACCGTCCGCCTGCGCATTGCGGACTACCACACCAACATCGTCCTGATCGAGAAAAACGGCGAGATCCTGCTGGAGAGCGGCAACGTGGTCTCCGACAGCGCCAGCGGCCTGACGGACCGCAGCTGCATGTCCGTGGAGGCCATTGTGGACTTTGTGAACACCTGCGACATCGAGGATGTGCAGGACATCGTTCAGCGGCAGATCGACTACAACTACGCCATTGCCCAGGAGGGCATGGCCCACGACTGGGGCGCCAACATCGGCAAGGTGCTGCGCCAGCACTACGGGGACGACATCAAGATTCGCGCCCGGGCCATGGCCGCCGCCGGGTCCGACGCCCGCATGAGCGGCTGCGAGATGCCGGTCATCATCGTCTCCGGCAGCGGCAACCAGGGCATCACCGCCTCGGTGCCCGTCATTGAGTACGCCAAGGAACTGCAGGTGAGCCACGAGGCCATGCTCCGGGCCGTCACTCTCAGCGACCTGCTGACCATTCACATGAAGACCGGCATCGGCCGCCTCAGCGCTTACTGCGGAGCCGTCAGCGCCGGGTGCGGCGCCGGCGCGGCCATCGCCTATCTCAACGGCGGCGGC
This sequence comes from uncultured Oscillibacter sp., assembly GCF_910587525.1. Taxonomy (GTDB): domain Bacteria; phylum Bacillota; class Clostridia; order Oscillospirales; family Oscillospiraceae; genus Oscillibacter. Next base: position 2,380 of record NZ_CAJULS010000227.1, read on the forward strand.
TTTACCGAGATCGCCCACAC
>NZ_CAJULS010000228.1 GCF_910587525.1 uncultured Oscillibacter sp.
GGAGTTCACCTTCTCCATCTATTGCTACCTGCCCATGGCGTTCGGGGTGTTCGCCGCCATCAGCCTGTGCTGCGGGGACACGCTGCCCTTACCTGCCTGGATGGAGGGGAAAACGGTAAAAAACGGCGCTGTTCTGGGTATCTGCGCCTTATTGGTGCTGTTTGCGGTCCTGCTGGGCTGCAACAGCGCGGCCCGGGGGCTGGTGACGGACCCGTCCAATCTGGACCAGCTGGAGCGGGCGGCGTCCCTGGACCCCTTTGAGAAGGCGGATTACCTGCTCACCTATGTGATCCAGGCCGGGGGCCGGGAGGCGGATGGGGAGGTCCGGGAAAAGGCGGACGAATACGCCGCCCGGCTGGCCAAGCTGGATTCCAACTCCATTCCCATCTATCTGGCGGAATATTACCTGCGGACGGGCCGGACGGAACAGGGGCTGGAGCAGGCGGAACGGTATGTGGGCTACGTGTCCGCCGACGCCGCCGTGTGGCAGAAAACCTTTGACCTGCTGGAGGAGTACGAAGAGGACACAGAGCAGTACCGCGCCGGGGTGAGGCGCGTGGCGGAGCTGCTGGACGCCTGGAACGCGGAGAATCTGGGCCGCATTGAGCTGAGCGGGCAGACGCGGGCGTTCATCGGGCGAATGTGCGCATAACACGGAAAAAGAGAGAAAGAGCATGATAAAAGAAAACCAACGGCTGCTGAACCGGCTGCACGTCCTGACAGACGGGGCGGTGCTGTACCTGTCCCTGCCCGCCGCGTTCTGGATACGCTTCTGCCTTCTGCCCAATGGGATCATCACGGTGCCCCTGTCCCGGTATCTGGCCCTGGGGACGATCCTCACCGCCGTCCAGCTGTTCGCCTACGCCGCTTTCGGGCTGTACCAGTCCTTCCGCAAGACCCGGCTGCGGCGGGAGCTGGAAAAGCTGTGGCTGGCGGGGGCGCTGGTGATGGGGGCGCTGCTCAGCTTCCTGTTCGTACAGCACTATATCAACTTTTCCCGGCTGACCCTGGTGATCTGGTTTTTGCTGAGCACGGGGGCGCTGAGCTGCAAGCGGATTATTCTGCGCCGGGGCCTGCGGTACTTCCGCCAGCGGGGCTACAACCAGAAGCACGTGCTGCTGGTCGGCGGCGGGGAGATGGCCCGAACCTACTGGGAGACGGTGCGGTGGGACCGGGAGCTGGGCTATGCGGTTGCAGGCTATGTGTCCTCGCGGCCGGAGCAGGGCCTTGAGGGGTTGAAATGGCTGGGCGGATATGATAAACTGGGCAAAATGCTGGACAAATTCCGACCGGACGAGGCGGTGTGCGCCATCGGGGCGGAGGATTACGGGCGGATGGCGGAGATCATCGAGGCCTGTGAAAAGGCGGGGACAAAGCTGTCCATCATTCCCTTTTACGCCAAATATATGCCCTCCAATCCGCAATTTGACGAGCTGGAGGGGATTCCCCTGCTGAATTTCCGGCGGATTCCGTTGGACAACTGGGCCAACGCCTTCTGCAAGCGGGCTATGGATATCGTGGGTTCACTGGCGCTGATCCTGGTGACCTCGCCGGTGATGCTGGCCTGCGCCGCGGGGGTGAAGCTGAGCTCACCGGGACCTGTCCTGTTTAAACAGGAGCGGATCGGGCGGGACAAGAAGCCCTTTTACATGTACAAATTCCGCTCTATGCGGGTAAATACTGGGGAGAACACGGCGTGGAGCAGGGATCATGACGGCCGAAAGACGAAATTCGGGGCGTTCATGCGCAAGTGCTCTTTGGACGAACTGCCCCAGTTTTTCAACGTGCTGAAGGGGGACATGAGCCTGGTGGGGCCCAGGCCGGAGATCCCCTACTACGTGGAAAAGTTCAAGGAGGACGTGCCGCTGTACATGGTGAAGCACCAGGTGCGGCCGGGCATTACGGGGTGGGCCCAGGTGAACGGGCTTCGTGGGGACACCTCCATCAAGGCCCGGGTGGAGCACGACGTGTACTACATCGAGCACTGGAGCCTGCTGTTTGACATTGAGATTCTATTGACCACGGTGTTCCGGGGAAAGTTTGTGAACAGCGAGGCGCTGAACTGAGGGGAGGGACGGTCATGGGCGGGAAGGTATTGTTCACCGCTTCTACATATAGCCACATCGTGAACTTCCACCTGCCCTACCTGCGGAAGTTCCAGGAGGAGGGCTGGACGGTCCACGCGGCCTGTGGGGGCAGGTCCATGCCTATCCCGGATGTTGAAGCGAAAACTGTTGCTGGGGGCGGAGCAGTGGATGGCGGCGAACGCGGATCTGGTGCTGACCATGGACCGTTGGGACTATGAGACCGCGAAAAAATACCAGCTCGGGCATAAAGTTTCAATATACCTGGCGTGGGGGTGGATTTCTTTCGGTTTGA
>NZ_CAJULS010000229.1 GCF_910587525.1 uncultured Oscillibacter sp.
GTCGGCAAACCGCTTTTACTTTAACAGGGAGTTTTTCTCTTTTCTACGCTACTCCTCGCTATAAGCTATTTTTTTACCCCCGGCTTAGCCGGGAGTTGCCTTTGGTACTACCAAAGCAGGCCGCCCGAAATTCCGGGCGGCCCGCGTCCTATGGAGAGAGCTTCTTCCTGTAGTTCTCCAGAGCTATTTCCAAGGCGGCGGTACTGCTGTAATCCACCTCTCCCAGATCAATCTCACCCCAAATGGTATTCACCAGTTCCTGAGCATTGTCCAGCCAGCCATGGACCTCCTTCAAAAAAGCGGCAATGGCCGGAATATCAAAGCTCTCGTGAATGGGACTGCCGAAATTGATATCAAACTCCACTCTGCTTTCTTGATATACAACAGGCGTCCCCTTGATATCCAGTGAGAAAATCCGGTATTGGTAGCCGCAATATCCCTGCCCCATCTTAGGGACATATTGGAGAAGATAGTCCTCCCCATCCAGCCGGAGGGCGTACAGGCCGTTTTCCCCGGCGTGGGAGACACCGGCGAAGTCCTCCCACAGGATGCGGTTTTCCCCGTCCAGAACGCGGAATGCACAGGATTCCATCTGCTTCCCGGTCATGCCGGGGTACCAAAATGTCGCCAGCTCCAGGATCTCCGGCTGTCCGTCGTGGTTAAAGTCATAACTTCCCGGCAGGATTTCCTCCGTCCGCTCCCGGACCTCGCCGGTGACCTGGCCCTGCTCTGTGGTGATGACACAGGTGTAACGGGACTGCCCTTCGTTCCCGTCGTCAAAGGTCAGGTCCAGACTGTGCTCAGACCGCCACTGCCCCCAAGGCTCGTAATACGCCGGAAAGGTGTACTCCGGAATGGGGCTTCCGTCCGGCAGGGTGAACTCCCAGCTGGTCCAGTTCTCTGTCTCGATGACCGTGACCGAGCACCGGGTCCGGGCGGACCGGGCCAGGGCCAGGAATCCGCTCTCCGGCGACCACAGGGCCTCCTGGCCCACCATGCCCTCTGTTTCCCACAGCACCTTCTCCGTGGAGCGGTCCACCACCTGGACCCTCTCCGGCACCCGGACGCCGCTGACGTAGATGTCCGTCGCCCCCACGGCGCGGACCAGAAACCGCTGGTCCGGCGAGACAGTCTCCCCCTCCACCACCGCCAGGGGCGCGGCCTCCAGCATTTCCATGTACGCCCGCTCGCCTTCAGATAAGCCGTTCTCCTCCTCCGCCGGACTGTGTGAAGCGGCAAAAATTGTCCCTGCCGTCAGCAAAAGCAATATAAACAGTCCAATGATCTGTTCTCTCTTCATTCTGTCCTCACCCTGACTCTTTTGATAGGCAAAGTATACCGAAAAATCCGGATTATGTCTACCACAGCCTGGTTACAGAAAAATGACAGCACGGTAAAAGAAGTAACGGCACAGTAACATCAAAACAGGGGGAAAGCCGCAGCCCTCCCCCTGTTCAGTATTCACTTCACAACAGCCCGGTGGTAGACCTTCTTGCCTTTTTTGATGATGACACCCTCGCCCTCAAAGTCCGCCTGGTCAAAGGTCTCACCAATGTCCATCACCTTGCGGTCGTTCACGGCCATGCCGCCCTGCTGAATCAGCCGCCTGGCCTCGCCGTTGGAGGGGCACAGACCGCAGGCCACCAGCAGATTGACGGCGCCGATCTTTCCGCCGTCAAACTTGCCGGCATCCAGCTCGGTGGTGGGCATGTGCTCCGCGGAACCGCCGCCGGAGAACAGACCCCGGGCCGTCTCCTGGGCTTTTTCAGCCTCCTCCTGGCCGTGGACCAGCTTGGTCAGTTCGTAGGCCAGAATCTCTTTTGCGCGGTTCAGCTGACTGCCCTCCCACGCGTCCATCTCGTCGATCTGCTCCAGGGGCAGGAAGGTCAGCATCCGAATGCACCTTAAAACGTCGTCATCCCCCACGTTCCGCCAGTACTGGTAGAATTCAAAGGGGCTGGTCTTGTTGGGGTCCAGCCAGACGGCGCCCTTGGCGGTCTTGCCCATCTTCTTGCCCTCGGAGTTCATCAGCAGGGTGATGGTCATGGCGTAGGCGTCCTTCCCCAGCTTGCGGCGGATCAGCTCCGTGCCGCCCAGCATATTGCTCCACTGGTCGTCGCCGCCGAACTGCATATTGCAGCCCAGAGTCTGGAACATGTGGTAGAAATCGTAGGACTGCATAATCATATAGTTGAACTCCAGGAAGCTGAGGCCCTTTTCCATGCGCTGCTTGTAGCACTCCGCCCGCAGCATATTGTTCACAGAGAAGCAGGCTCCCACCTCCCGCAGCAGCTCCACATAGTTCAGCTTCATCAGCCACTCGGCGTTGT
>NZ_CAJULS010000230.1 GCF_910587525.1 uncultured Oscillibacter sp.
CCCGCGCCGCCGACCCCGGCCAGGTACCTGTGATCCCCCTGCCCAATCCCGGCGAGGGCGGCCCCGTCTATCCCGGCAACAGCGGCGGCAATAACAACAGCTGGGTCTGCCCCGGCGGCTTCTGCGGCGGGGTGACCATCCTGCCGGGCATCATCGGCGCCGTGTGGCCCAGCGCCTCCAAGGTCCGCTTCCTGAACGCCGCCTACGGCTATCAGGCTTTCCGGATTTTCGTGGGCAACACACGGGCCGTGAACCTTTTGAACTACGCCTCCGCCACCAACTACGGGCGGGTGAGCGCCGGCTACCAGACGGTGACCGTCACCGGCACCAACGGTTATATCTACATTCAGAAGACCATGCCCTTCCAGACCAACGGCATCTCCACCATCGCCATCATCAACACCGCCAGCGGCCTGGACCTGCTCCAGATCACCGACAGCTGCTGCCCGCCCACCAACGGCTACTCCAGCTTCCGGGTGGGCAATCTCGCCATCAACACCGGACCCCTGGACGTGATCATGAGCGACGGGCGGGTGGTCTACGGCGACCTGCGGTTCAAGGAGGTGGGGGCATTCAAGCGGATCATGCCAGGCACCTACCAGTTCTTCTATGCGGACACGGACCTGGTGCCCATGCCCGCCTCTTTGGACATCGAGACCCTGGACTCCGCGTGGCTGGGCGTCTACCCGCCCCACGAGACCTTCGGCTCTCTGTACCTGAACGTGGTCAGCAACGCCATTTACACCGTGTACCTGCTCCAGAGCGGCACCGGACGGAACCAGATTCAGAATCTGATTCTCATGGACCGGTAATCCAGCTCATCAAGCGGCACAGGGGGAGAGACGAATGTCTCTCCCCCTGCGGCCTTTTTAAGGGAGTGTCCGTTTTGCAGATTTTATGCAGGGACCCGGCCCGCCCCCGCAAAGCCGCAAAACCAAAATCACGGATGATAAAATGCGCGGCCAGACACGACCCATGGCAACCTTGACATTTTCCCCACACCATGATATAGTATCACCTGAAACCAGCGTTGACGGAGAAGAAACCGCGATGCGCCGCGCAGAGAGGGGCCCGCTTGGTGCGAGGGCCCTGCGGCAGGCGGCGGCTGTACCACTCCTGAGCCGCCCGGGATGACCGGGACGGGACCGCCCGTTACAGCGGATGCGAGCGGCGGCTCCTTTTGCGGGGCCGCAAGCAGGGTGGAACCGTGGAATGCGACTTTCGTATCCCACCCCTGAGAACATCAGGGGCGGGATTTTTTTATTCGTTGCCCCAGAATACAAGGAGGACTGTCATGAGCGAGGAAAACAATCTGTATACCTTCGAGAACGAAATCTACCGCAAGACCTACTGGCACACCTGCTCCCACGTGCTGGCCCAGGCTGTCAAGCGCCTGTGGCCCGAGGTGAAGCTGGCCATCGGACCATCCATCGACGAGGGCTTCTATTACGATATGGACGCCCCTTTCGCCTTCACCCCTGAGCACCTGGAGCAGATCGAGGGCGAGATGCGCAAGATCTGCAAGGAGAAACTGAAGCTGGAGCGCTTTGAGCTGCCCCGGGAAGAGGCTGTGAAGTTCATGGAGGAAAAGGGCGAGCCCTACAAGGTGGAGCTCATCAACGATCTGCCGGAGGACGCCGCCATCAGCTTCTACAAACAGGGCGAGTTCACCGACCTCTGCGCCGGACCCCACCTGGACTCCACCGGCCGCATCAAGGGCAACGCTGTCAAGCTCACCACCTGTAACGCCGCCTACTGGCGGGGCGACTCCAACCGGGAGACCCTCCAGCGGATCTACGGCATCGCCTTTCCGAAGAAAGACGAGCTGGACGCCTACCTCCAGCGCATCGAGGAGGCCAAGAAGCGGGACCACCGAAAGCTGGGAAAAGAGCTGGGCCTCTTCATGCTGCGGGACGAGGGCCCCGGCTTCCCCTTCTTCCTGCCAAAGGGCATGGTGCTGAAAAACACCCTTCTGGACTACTGGCGGCAGGTCCACAAGAAATATGGCTACGTGGAGATCTCCACCCCCATCATGCTCAACCGCCAGCTGTGGGAGCGCTCCGGCCACTGGGATCACTACAAGAACAATATGTACGCCACTGTCATTGACGATGTGGACTTCGCCGTGAAGCCCATGAACTGCCCCGGCGGCATGCTCGTGTACGCCAGCGAGCCCCACTCCTATAAGGAGCTGCCCCTGCGGGTGGGCGAGCTGGGCTTGGTCCACCGCCACGAGCTGTCCGGCGCCCTCCACGGCCTGTTCCGGGTGCGCTGCTTCAACCAGGACGACGCCCACGTCTTTATGACCCGGGAGCAGATGCAGG
>NZ_CAJULS010000231.1 GCF_910587525.1 uncultured Oscillibacter sp.
CCCCCAGCACCTTCTGGCAGCTGGCGGCCTGCTCCCGGGCGGAGCCGTCGCCGGGCCTGTTGGCGAAGACGCAGGAGCCGAACTGGGTGTTTTCCCCGGAGACACGGTACCGCTCCAGCTGGGCAAGCTGGGTCTTGGTGAGCGGCTTGCCCTTTTGACTCTTTTCCAGCATAGTCTTGTCGGCCACGTATTGGACAGCGCCGGCCAGGTTCAGCAGCTTTTGCAGCTTTTCCGGCGTCTCTCCTGCAAGCCGCCTGGCCTCCGCCTCTGCCGCGGCCTTGGCCCGGCCCACGTACTCCGGCTCCCGGCGGGAGAGGGTGAACTCCGCCAGCCGCAGGGGATTGGAGCGGTAGGAGGAGGTCTCGCCGGAGGGAATGAGCTCGTCGGTGGTGGTGACGGGGTCCCGCAGCACTGCCGCCAGCTCCACCAGCAGATTGTCCGCCAGGGGCCGCATCCTCGGCCAGTCGGTGATGTTGGGGCCCAGAATCAGCTCCTCATCCGGACGGGGCTTCCCGAAGCCATTGTAGACCCGCTTGTCATAGACGCCAGCGTCAAAGTGATAGGGATGCCGGACGGGCATATAGTCGATCTCAGTGGCGGGGGTGATCTTTCCGCCGTTCAAAGCGGTGGCGGCAATGGACCGGGCGTCCATCAGGCAGACGGCGGCAAACTGCCCCTCGCCGGGCTTGGAGCCCTCCCGGTTGGGGAAGTTCCTCGTGGTGTGGCGGAGGCTCAGGCCGTTGTGGGCGGGCACGTCCCCTGCGCCGAAGCAGGGCCCGCAGAAGCTGGGTTTGATGACGGCGCCGCTTTGCAGAAGGTCCGCCGCCGCTCCGATTTTGGTCAGCTCCAGGCTGACGGGAACGCTGGTGGGATACACGTCCAAGGTGAAGTAGCCGTCTCCGCAGCTGCCGCCCCGGAGGATATCCGCCGCCTCAGTGATGTTGTCGAAGAGTCCTCCGGCGCAGCCGGCGATAACGCCCTGGTCCGCCCAGACGCCGCCGTCACGGACTTTCTGCGTCAGGTGAATGTCCGCCCTGGGGAAGCGCTTCCGGGCGTCGGCCTCCACCTGAGCGAGAATCTCCGGCGCATTCTCCAGAAATTCCCGGATAGTCCAGGCGTTGGAGGGGTGGAAGGGCAGGGCGATCATGGGCTCGGCCCGGGAGAGGTCCAGCTCAATATACTTGTCGTACCAGGCGAAATCCCCGGGGTGGAGCTCCCGGTATTCCCCGGGGCGCCGGTGGGCGTCGTAGAAGCCCTTTGTCTCTCCGTCGGTTTCCCAAATGGAGGAGAGACAGGTGGTCTCGGTGGTCATGACGTCGATGCCGTTGCGGAAGTCGATGGGCAGAGCCGCAACGCCGGGGCCCGCAAACTCTAAGACGCAGTTATTGACAAAGCCACTCTCAAAGGTGGCCTTCACCAGGGCGATGGCCACGTCATGGGGCCCTACGCCCTGCTTGGGCGCGCCGGTGAGATAGACCAGCACCACTTTTGGATAGGGCACGTCCCAGGTGTTCTTCAAGAGCTGCTTGGCCAGCTCCGGTCCGCCCTCGCCCACGGCCATGGTGCCAAGGGCGCCGTAGCGGGTGTGGGAGTCGGAGCCCAGAATCATTTTCCCGCAGCCTGAGAGCTGCTCCCGGGCGTAGGAGTGGATGACGCTCTGGTTGGCGGGGACGTAGATGCCGCCGTACTTCCGGGCGGCGGAGAGGCCGAAGGCGTGGTCGTCCTCGTTAATGGTGCCGCCCACGGCGCACAGGGAGTTGTGGCAGTTGGTCAGGGCGTAGGGCATGGGGAATTCCCGCATGCCGGAGGCCCGGGCCTGCTGGATGATGCCCACATAGGTGATGTCGTGGCTGGCCATGGCGTCAAAGCGGACCTGGAGCTTCTCCGGATCGCCGGAGAAGCTGTGGGCCTGGAGGATGCTCCAGGCCAGGGTGCGCCGCCGTCCCTCCTCCGGGGAGACGGGGGCGGCGTCATGGAGGACGCCCTGGGAGAGGAAAACGCCGTTGTCATGCAAAGTCATCGGGAAACCCCCTTCGTTCAGATTGATCTCACTTTCAAACCTTCAAAAAGTTAGGAGTTAGGAGATAGGAGTTAGGAGTTTTTCTGGAATTCGGACAACTCCTAACTCCTCACTGTCCACGCTCCGCCAGCGGCACGTACGGCACCCGGTTGCAGACCGTCTTGTAGGCCGGGCGGATGATCCGCGGATCCTCGGAGCAGCACTCCTCAATCCGGTGGGCGCACCAGCCGGGCATCCGGGCGCTGGCGAAGATGGCGGTGTACAGGTCCGTGGGGATGTCCAGGAGCTTGTAGACAAAG
>NZ_CAJULS010000232.1 GCF_910587525.1 uncultured Oscillibacter sp.
AGGACATCAAGATCATCCGGGAGGCGGACCTGATGGCCGCCCTGGAGGGCCGCACGCCGCCAGCCCCGAAGCCCGCGCCGAAGCCCGCCCCGAAACCTGCGCCGAAGCCCGCACCCAAACCCGCACCCAAGCCTGCATCAAAACCCGCGCCCCAGCCCGCGCCCACCGTACAGAAGGCCAGCGAAGAAACGGCCGCCCGCGCCAGGATCATTGAGCCGGTCCTGTCGGATGTCCCCCTGACCGCTGCGGAGATCAACGCCGCCCTGGGCACAGACTATACCGCCCTCCAGGTCGCTGTCGCTGTAAAGCTGATTTCGGGCGCCGGCACAACCACCGTGAAACGGCGGATCTCCACAGGCGGTGTGGACACGGAAAAGGACTATACCGCTTATTACCTGAACGCCAAGAACGCCAAACCCTCCGGGCCGAAAGCCCCTGCGTCCAGGACCCTCGCCAGTGAGCCGGGCTTCCGCATGGAGGAGATCGAACCCAAGGCGGGGGAGGAGGCCCGTTTCCGCGTCAGCATTGACCTGTCCGATCTGTTGGGCGGCGGGGACGGCAGCGCTGCGCCCTCGCCGAAGGCCTCGCCCAGTCCCGCCGCCAGCTCTGCCGTGGATGCGGAAAGACAGAGGCGGGAGGCCGCCCATAGAAAAGTGATGGACAATGCGGAACAGAGGCGGAAGGAGAAGGAGGCCGCCTATAACAAAGCGGTGGAAGCCTTGAAGGCAGATGTTCAGAAATCCATTGAAGCGGGAAAAGAGACGATTGCCAAGCAGAAGGCCGAGGTCCAGCGCATTGCGCAGGAGAAAAGCCTCGCGGAGCAGAGACTGAGGCAGCTGGGACTCTTCAGCTTTTCCGAGAAAAGGGCGGTGAGGGAGCAGATTGCCCAGTTTACAAGAGAGAGCAGAGAGGCCGAACAGAAGCTGGAAGGCCTGAAACGAGAGGCTCGAAAGAAGGCGGAGGAAACCCTGGAAAAGCACCGCCTTCCCCTGCCCCCTGCACTGCTTGGAGGCAGCAAGAGCGCCAGCAAGAGTGCCAGCAGGAGTGCCAGCGGGGATGCAGCCGAGAGAGCGCAAAAGATCGAAGGGGTGCTGAGCATTCTTCCCATGACGGCAAAAGAGATCAACGCCGCTCTGGGGACAGACTACACGGCGCTGCAGATCGCCAACGCTGTAAAATTCATCCCGTCGGCCTGTACAGCAAAGGCTTTCCGGATTGAGACAGACAAGGATGGAAACCCGACGCTGCGGGAGTTCACCGCCTATTATAGCAAATAGCCGGCGCTGTGAAATTCACCTTATAAGGGCAGCATACACGCAATAAAATACTGCGCCTGCCCCGGTACGGCGAGTTGTTCCGGGGGCAGGCGCAGTTCTTCTTTAGATAAGAGAAACCCGCATAAACTATTGAGTTCGCGGTGATAAGGAAGTATTCAAAGCAGCACTTTTGACATTTTTGATAATATTTGCACTCGCAAAAATATCGACTTTCAAGGAGCTTTTCGTCAACTCCACGAATGGTCCCTTTACCGGATACCGCTCCGAGCCACAGAGGACAGAATGCTCTAAAATGTGAAAGATGCCTGAAGATCTGTAAGCAGCTTTCCACGAATATCTTCGAACTGCTGAGAAATGACCATAAGCTGGATCTGAGATTGTCCCAACAGCATCACCTGATTCAACACCAGGGATTCCACCGCGAGCATAATGATCTCGTAAAGGATTTGTTCTGTATTGGAAAAGGGGCCCTATATGCACAACACGAGTATATCTGTTACCCAGACGGCAATAGATACAGGCCAATGAAGACACTTGTGCATCACCAAGTTGACCACATCCATCCCCCGGTAGAGGATCCAACCCGCATAACCATTCCTAATGCGGCGCCCAGCAGTCCTCCACCTAAAAGAGCGGCCAGCAGCGGGCCCGTTGTAAGGCAGGTAACGCCAGCCTCCTGATTGCCAACGGCACGGACGTAGCTGCCGTTGCCAGTTTGCTTGGCCACTCCCAGCCCTCCACCACGCTGGACATTTACACCCACGCCTTCGATAAGAATAAGAAAGCGGCCAGCGAAACACTCCAGCAGAGTCTCGAAATCTGAAAAAACAGGGTTGACTGCTGCGGTAGCGGTCAACCCTAAAATTTTAATTGCAACTTTTAGACAAGAGAAACCCGCATAAACAATTCGTTTATGCGGGTTTCTGGTACGCCCGACTGGATTCGAACCAGCGGCCTTGTGAGTCGGAGTCACACGCGCTATCCAACTGCGCCACGGGCGCATACCT
>NZ_CAJULS010000233.1 GCF_910587525.1 uncultured Oscillibacter sp.
GGTATGACTTGCTCCGCTTGTTCGGCCAGGGTGGAAAAGAGCGTTGCCAAGCTCCCCGGCATCCAGGAGGTGTCTGTCAATCTGCTGAAAAACAGCATGGTGGCATCCTATGACGAAGCTGCACTTGACACGGGGCAGATCATCCAGGCGGTGGAAAAGGCTGGGTACGGAGCGATCCCCAAGGCTGGGCAGAACAAGCCCGCTGTCGAGCGAACAGCCGCTTCTGTCCCTGCTGGTAAACCGGCGGTCAGCACCGCCCAAGCGGAGTACAAACAAATGAAGGGCCGACTATTGCTGTCCGCCATCTTCACCATTCCCCTGTTTTACATCTCAATGGGCCACATGATGGGGTGGCCGCTACCCAGCGGTCTGCTGGGAATGGAGAACGCCATCACCTTTGCGTTCACCCAATTCCTGCTGCTCATTCCCGTGGTGTTCGTCAATGCGAAATACTACCGCATGGGCTTTAAGACCCTGTTCCACGGTTCGCCCAATATGGATTCGCTGATCGCCATCGGCTCCGGCGCGGCTATTGTCTACGGCATCTATGCCATTTTCAAGATCGGCATTGGTTTCGGTCACGGCGATATGGAAACGGTACACAGCTTTATGATGGATTTGTACTTTGAATCCGCTGGGATGATCCTGACCCTTATCACGCTGGGCAAAACTCTGGAGGCCCGCGCCAAGGGCAAGACCTCGGATGCCATCACCAAGCTGATGAACCTTGCGCCCAAGACGGCCACTGTGGAGCGGAACGGCATAGAACAGCAAATCCCCGTGGAACAGGTACAGCAGGGGGAAACGCTGATTGTCAAGGCCGGTGAATCTGTCCCTGTGGACGGCGTGGTGCTGGAGGGCTTTTCCTCCGTAGATGAATCGGCTTTGACCGGCGAGAGCATCCCCGTGGAGAAGCACGTTGGCGATACGGTAATTGGTGCGACCATCAATAAGACCGGCTATTTCAAAATGCAGGCCACTAAGGTGGGGGATGACACCACTCTGGCGCAGATTGTCCGGCTGGTAGACGAAGCTACCAGCTCCAAGGCCCCCATCGCAAAGCTGGCGGATAAGGTTGCTGGGGTATTCGTTCCGACTGTTATTGGTATCGCACTTGTGGCGGCGGCGGTCTGGCTGGTGCTGGGCTATGGCGTTGAGTTTGCCCTGTCCATTGGTATCTCCGTCCTGGTGATCTCCTGTCCTTGCGCCCTGGGACTGGCAACGCCCACCGCTATCATGGTGGGAACGGGTAAAGGAGCCACCAATGGCATCCTGATAAAATCGGCGGAGGCGTTGGAAACCGCCCACAACATTGATACTGTCGTGCTGGACAAGACCGGCACGATCACCCAGGGCAAGCCGGTGGTAACGGACATTTTGTGTGAAGCTGGGGCAGACCGCCTGGGACTGCTGAAAATTGCCGCCTCGCTGGAAAAGCTGTCAGAGCATCCTCTGGCGGACGCTATCACCGCCGAAGCGGGAAAGGCAAAGCTGCCGCTGTCCCCGGTTGAGGACTTCCAGCAGATTCCCGGTCAAGGCATCGTAGGCCGGGTAGACGGCGAAATGTGTCTGGCAGGCAACCGCCGCATGATGGACGCCCACAATATCACGGGCGGGGAACTGCTGCGCTCCGGGGAAACACTGGCGGCAGAGGGCAAAACACCCCTGTTCTTTGCCCGCGCCGGGAAGCTCATGGGCGTGATCGCTGTGGCCGATGTAGTCAAGCCTACCAGCGCCCAGGCTATCCAGGAATTGTCCGGCCTCGGTATTGAGGTGGTCATGCTCACCGGGGACAATGCAAAGACCGCTCAGGCCATCCAGCGGCAGGTCGGCGTAGACCGGGTAGTGGCCGAAGTGTTCCCCCAGGACAAGGAAAAGGAAATACGCCGCTTGCAGGACAGCGGCAAAAAGGTGGCGATGGTTGGGGACGGCATCAACGATGCTCCCGCGCTGGCCAGGGCCGATGTGGGTATCGCCATCGGAGCGGGAACAGATGTAGCGATCGAATCCGCCGACATTGTGCTGATGAAAAGTGATCTGCTGGATGTGTCCACGGCCATTCAGTTGAGCAAGGCCGTCATCCGCAACATCAAGCAAAACCTGTTTTGGGCCTTTATCTACAACATCATCGGCATCCCTATCGCCGCCGGTGTATTCTTCCTCTCTTTCGGCTGGAAGCTCAATCCCATGCTGGGGGCGTTCGCCATGAGTTTCAGTTCTGTATTTGTTGTGTCCAATGCACTCCGGCTGCGGTGGTTCC
>NZ_CAJULS010000234.1 GCF_910587525.1 uncultured Oscillibacter sp.
GGGCTGACCGGCGTCACCTGAAACCGCTTGAGGATTTTCCGCTCCCGGTACTCCGATACCACCAACGGAAGGCCCATCAGCCCGCTGGCACAGATGGAGATGGTACACAGCGCGCCGATGGATTGCTCCAGGAAGGTGTAGGAGGCGCCCTCCGCGGCCGGCTTTGTCCCATAGATGACCCCCAGGATGACCAGTACCACCAGCGGCAGGATCACCGCGAAGATCACCATATTCATGTTGCGGATATTCAGCTTCAACTCATGTTTCAGTAATGTACCAAAAGACCTCATGCCGCATCCTCCTCTCCGGACAGCTGAAGATAGGCGTCCTCGAACTTCTCACAGCCGCTCTGCGTTCTGGCCTGCTCCACTGTGCCATAAAACACTGCCGTACCCCTGCGTAAAATACAAATTTCATCACACAGCGCCTCCACCTCGTCCATGAAGTGTGAGGTCAGGAGGATGGTCAGGCCACCCGCTTTCAGTTCCGAGAGGATCTTCCATACATCCCGCCGGGCCTTGGCGTCCAGGCCGGTAGTCAGCTCGTCCAGAAATACCAGCTCCGGGTTTGGAATGAGAGCCAGGACGATAAACAACCTCTGGCGTTCGCCGCCTGACAGGCTCTTAACCGCATTTTTCAGCTTGCCGCCAATCCCGAACCGCCGGCACAGCTCCCGCCAGTCCGCCGGGCGGTTATACAGGCAGGCGATCTCCTCGCACAGCTCAAACACCTTGATCTCCGGCTGATAGTCACCCTCCTGGAACTGGACGCCCACCCGCTGGAATAGAGCGCCGCGTTCCTTCCTGGGGTCGTGGCCCAGCACCGAGACCGCGCCGGAGTCTGCACGCCTGGTCCCCAGGATGCACTCAATGGTGGTGCTTTTGCCCGCCCCGTTGGCGCCCAGCAGGCCAAACACCGTACCACGCTTAACGGAAAGGTCCAGCCCGCTCAGCACAGTTTTACCCTGGTAGCTCTTGGTGAGGCCGGTTACTTGAATAGCCAGCTTTTCATCTCTCATACGGATTTCCTCCTTTTGATGGCCCGCAGCTCGATGTAGCCCCGCTCGCCCCGGGGCTCCAGTTGGATACGGGGATTGCTGTCATCCCACTCATAGCCGATGACAGCCGGGTCGTAGTGGTCCATGGCGTACTGCACAGAGAGGATGGCCTGGGAGTAATCCTCCTCTTTGAAGGGCTCACCCTGGAAGGCCAGGTACTCTGCGGCTGGCAGGGTGATGACATCGAACCCCTCCGGAATGTCCCCGGCGTAGTCCGGCATCGTTTCAACTCCCTGCACATAGGTTGAGGTGTCCGGCTTCTTGTACGCATCCGGCAGCCAGAGGCAGACCGGCTCGCCGCACAGAGAGTCCATACTGGCCAGCACACCCCAGACCTCGCAGCTGACCTCCGCGCAGTAGGCAAAGTAGTCCTCGGCCCGGACGCCGCGCTTGAGGATGACCTTGCGCTCCGGCTTGCGGACCACCTGGACGAAAACGCTTTGCAGGTTTTCCATATCAACGGTATCCTTTCTCAGCTCCTTGAATTTCACGCCATAGGGGATAAACAGCCGGATTGGGACGGGGGCTTTCACGTAGTCCCCAGGGTTACAGCCAAATTCCCGGCAAAAGGCGCGGGTGAAGCCGTCTATACTTTGAAAGCCGCAGTCATAGGCCGCGTCGGTGACAAAGCACTGTTCCTGCTTCAGACGCATGGCGGAGTGGGAAAGCCGCATCCGGCGGATATACTCCGCTGGCGTGAGGCCCAGCCGCTCCTTAAACAGCCGGTGGGAGTGCCAGGGGGAAAAGAGCGACACCTCAGAGAGGGTCGTCAGCGTGATCTCCTGGTCCAAATGGGACTCAATATAATCCTGCATCCGCTGGACCGCCTCGGTTTGCTGATCCAAAGTCCATCACCTCCATCTGTGTTTCCCATCTTACCATGCCCAGCGCCGGCCTGCTCGACTTTTTTTGCTATCCGGAACTACACACTGGGCTGGCCCATCAAACGGATGTGGTTTCTGGCCTTGGAGACCCATGCGGTCACATGGTTAGCCGGGGCGCCAAGCAGTTCGCCAATCTCCTTACTGGAGTATCCGTCAATGCGCATCCGGATGGCCCGGATGCCTTTCGCCGTGGTGCCGGTGGCCGTAGCTTCAGCCCGGTCCAGCAGCCCCATCAGTTCCCGGCAGGCATCCCGCTCCTCCAGACTGTCGTCCACTACGCCGCAGGGCAATTCCGCCGGG
>NZ_CAJULS010000235.1 GCF_910587525.1 uncultured Oscillibacter sp.
CCCTGGGCCAGTTCTCCATCATCCGTCTGGAGCGGGACAGCCAGCTGCTCATGCCGGTGTTCGACTACTGCATGCCCGACAAGGACTGCTCCTGCGCCGGCGGCTGCTGCGCCAACGAGGACCCCTGCGAGCTCTTCCAGAACATCAGCTTCCCCGTGGAGGAGTTCTTCCCCCCCAACAGCCTCAACAGCTGCTGCGACTACGAGGGCACCAAGCACCACTGCGGCTGCTGCCACTGATTCCCGCGCCCATAGACGCCAAGGAGGAGGCCCCCCGGGGCCTCCTCCGCGCGCGCCAAAACGGCCGCCCGGCGCGCAAATGAAAAATCCGCCGCCCTCCGCACCTCCGCCCGCCGGCGGGCATAGGATATGGCGGGGCAGGAAAACTCCGGCATCCAACGGCTGCTTTGGCGCCCTGCAGCGCGGCGCGCCGCACCGGCGCCGGTCCGCTGTTTTGCGGAGCGAGTAGTATAAATTCCGCGGTTGCGTGGGAGAATGGTAGTGGTCCGGAAACACCGGGCACTTCTTCCGGCGGAGTGTGAACTTAGTGGATACAAGCGTAAAACGCGGCGACATCTTTTATGCCGACCTCAGCCCGGTTGTGGGGAGCGAGCAGGGCGGCGTGCGTCCCGTGCTGATCGTTCAGAACGACACAGGCAATCGGTACAGCCCCACGGTGATCGTGGCAGCCATCACCAGCCAGACCGGCAAGGCGAAGCTGCCCACACATATCGAATTGGCAGCGCAAAGCTATGGACTTACCCGGGATTCTGTGGTATTATTGGAACAGATCCGCACGCTGGATAAGCGTCGTCTGCGGGAAAAAATGGGGCGCGTGGACAGGGATCTGATGGACAGGGTTGACGCGGCCATCGCGGTCAGCTTCGGTCTGCACAGCGACAGACTCGTATAGGCGTCCCGGCGGTTCAAGCGAGGAAAGCGGGCCCGCGGCGGCAGGACCCTCCGCGGGCTCCTCAAAATTCGGATACATACGGAGGAGCGAAACATTGATGAAACGACACGCACTGCGCACGGTTCTGTGCGTTCTTCTGGCGGCGGTGGTGCTCACCGCCTTCGCCTATCTGGCCGGCGGCGGGGGCTCCCAGGGGGACCCCCTGGTGACCCTCAGCTATCTCACCGGCGCCTTCACCGATCAGGTGCTGGAAAAAGTGGACAAGGCCCTGGAGGAGCGTGGCAGCGCCCTGCGCCGTGAGCTGGAGCAGGAGATCGCCCAGGCCGAGCAGGCCCTCCGGGACCAGCTGGGCGGCGGCGCTCCCTCCCCCGGCGGCGGGGCGGCCTACGCCGCCGTCACCCTCTCGGAGGGCCAGACCCTCCGTGGCTCCGCCGGCTGCGAGGTGATCCTGCGCTCGGGCAGCGCCGTGTGCGCCGCCTCCGGCTCCCCGGGGCTGGTGGACGCCACCAGCGGCGGCAGTCTCTCCAACGGCGGCAGCCTCCAGCAGAACCACCTCTACCTGATGCCGGACGCCCAGGGCGTGCGGGCCTCCGGCGCGGTGACGCTGCTGGTCCGGGGGAGCTACTCCATTCTCTGAGCGGCCCCCCGGCCGGGTTGACCCATTTGTCCCTTTTTTCCAACTTTCCTGTTGACAATCCCCTCTCCTGGCCGTATAATAGGGTCAGCGCTGAAGAGCGCATAAACTGAATACCTTATCAAGAGTGGCGGAGGGAACGGCCCGATGAAGCCACGGCAACCTGCGTCAGCAAGGTGCCAATTCCGGCGGTCAGCGCAAGATGAGGAAAGCGAAATCTCTCAGAAGCACGCCGCCCGGCGTGCTTTTTCTCGTTTTCCCCTGCATCAAAGAGAAAGGATGAATCAACATGGCAAACCGTATCTTTACATCCGAGTCCGTCACCGAGGGACATCCCGACAAGGTCTGCGACCAGATTTCTGACGCCGTTCTGGACGCCATCATGGCCCAGGACCCCGCCGGCCGCGTGGCCTGCGAGACCGTGACCACCACCGGCATGGTAATGGTCATGGGCGAGATCTCCACCAGGTGCTACGTGGACATCCCCCACATCGTCCGGCGCACCGTGGACAAAATCGGCTACAACGACCCCGCCTGCGGCTTCGACGCCCGCTCCTGCGCCGTCATGACCACCATCGACGAGCAGAGCGGCGACATCGCCATGGGCGTGGACGGCGAGAGCGACGAGACCATCGGCGCCGGCGACCAGGGCATGATGTTCGGCTACGCCTGCGACGAGA
>NZ_CAJULS010000236.1 GCF_910587525.1 uncultured Oscillibacter sp.
GGAGATACGCAGGCAGGTCGTACGGCTCAAGAAAATGGGGAAAACGGGAAAAGAATATTGAGGAATTAACCGGCGTACGGCAGAATCGCGCCAGCGAAATATGGACAGCGTATCAACGAGAGGGTGAAAGCTCCCAGGAGCGAAAAAGAATGGACGCAAGGCAGGAAGCCACATGGTCCTAACAGCGGAAGAACAGGACAATATCCGGAAGGCTGTGGACGAGAAAATACCGGAGGATTTTGGGATTACCGGTAAGCTGTGGACGTTAGGGCAAACGCGGCAATACATTGGTACGCTACAAAAATGTGAACAGCAGCAAGGGGATACGCTACTATGTCTATATCTGCCAGTCTCATGCCGATCATCCCGCTTTCTGCCACAAGAGGTATTTCCATGAGACAAAGCTGATTGAGATTCTTTGGGATACCCTACAGCGGGAGATTGCGTTGGCTGAAAACCTGGATAGGCTGGTGCGTCAGTACAGTAAATCCTCCAAGGCGGTCAGTCAGGAGGCGGCAGTCAAACGGGAGATCGCCGCCGCGAAACAGTCCCTCAGCCGTGCGGAAATGCTCTATGACAGCCTGTTCCAGAATTATGCCGATAAGCTGATGTCGGAGCAGGAATACACGGAAATGAAACGGCAGTACCGCACCGATATGGAGCGGGCGCAGTCCCGCTTGAACGAGCTGGAACAGCGGCAGAGCGTCTACCGTTTACGCAAGCGCCCCGTCTCCGGCGGGCCGCTTGCGGCACCTTTTCCGCAGGTCTTGTTACCCATTCTGCTGCCTGTCAGCGTCTAACCTGCCGCGCCGGTTCCCTGTTACTCGTCCGTAAAGAGAAAGCGCATATCCTCAAAGTCGGCGTCCGTCATGGCCTCCAACTTCCTGATCGTCTGCCGGGCCAACGCCTGCATGCGGTGCTGTACCTCGTAGAGAATGGGTGCAAATGGAGGAGCCTGCCCGAAAAATACGGAAATTGGCACGTAATCTACGTCCAGGTGAACCGCTGGGCCCAAAAGGGTGTGCTGCAAGCAGCCTTTCTGCGGTTGCAGCAGCTCGGTATCATCAAAATCCAAGTAAACGTAATGAGTCTGGATTCCACCTGTATCAAAGTTCATCCAGATGGAATGGGCGCTTTGAAAAAAGCGGACCACAGTCCGTTGGAAGAACGCGAGGCGGATGGAACACCATGCTTCATATGGTCGCCGCATCTGATCGGGATGGGGTAACATTGGCGTTATCCGCGGGGAACTGCGGTGATGCCCCGGAATGTCGCGCTCTTTTGCGGCAGCTTGGCCCGGCTGGCCGCCCGGTTTATCTGCTGATGGATCGGGCCTATGAAGGCGATGAGACGAGAGCTTTGGCCATGGAACTTGGTTACACATCTGTGGTTCCGCCAAAAAGCAATCGCAAAAATCCCTGGGATTACGATAAGCAGCTGTACAAACAGCGCAATCAGGTTGAGAGGCTTTTTCGCCGCCTCAAGAGATTTCGCCGCATTTTCAATCGCTATGATAAACTGGATATTATCTTTTTGGCGTTTGTTTATTTTGCTTTTATTGTGGACGCTCTTATGTGAACACCGCCTAGCACATCTTCCTTGATTTTTCAAACAAGGCCTAGTGGTGTATCCGGTCAGAAAGCGAACCAGAGGCCGGAGCAGAATTTTCGCAGGGCAAGGCGGCGGACGCAGGCGGGCTGTCGCCCGTCAAGGACAACAACGATGCCATGCGGAAATTTCGCCCGGGATATGATTTGATTTCTGGCCGAATGGACCACTAGGTGGCCTCCGCCAGCCGCTCCTCCCGCTCCCTGCGCGCCTGGGCGATCTGCTCATAGAGGCAGTCCAGCGCGTCCCCCAGGCCGCCGATGCGGTCGATGAGTCCCAGCTCCACCGCCTCCTCGCCATAGATGACGCTGCCCACGTCCGCCGCCATCTCGCCGGTTTTCAGCATGAGGCTTAAAAACTTTTTCTTGCTGATGCCGCTGTTTTTGGCCACAAAGCTGACGATCCGCTCCTGGATGCGCTCGAAGTAGTTGAAGGTCTGGGGGGCGGCAATCACCGTGCCGTTCATCCGCACCGGGTGGATGGTCATGGAGGCGGAGGGGACGATGAGGCTCACCTTGGGGGCCACCGCCAGGGGGACGCCGATGGAGTGCCCGCCCCCCAGCACAAGGCTGGCGGTGGGCTTGCGCATCCCGGCCAC
>NZ_CAJULS010000237.1 GCF_910587525.1 uncultured Oscillibacter sp.
GATCTCAGCGCCCAGGTCGCCGCGCACGCCGGAGACGTAGTTGATGGCGTTCTTGATCACGTCAACAGCGGCCTGAGCGCCCGCCTGCGTGCCAATGTCCACACCGTCAATGCCCATGGCGGCGGTCTTCATGGACTTGATGTTGACGGCCAGCTGGTTGTAGTCCTTGCTGTCATCGCCGATCTGGAGGGTCAGAGCGGAGGGAGCCCCGTCGGCCTTGGCGGGATCGTTGATGGTGACACCGGTGAACTTGCTGAACTGCGCCTGAATGACATCAGCCTTCGAGAGATCCACGTGGTCCTCGTTGTCGTAATAGTCCACCTTCTCGCGGAAGTTCATCTTGCCGTCGGTAGCGCCGTCATGCTCAACAATGAACATGTCGTTATCCTTGGCGGCAAGGGTCAGACGCTCACAGGCCTGCTCCAGCACATTGGTAACGCCGGTATCAAGTCCGGTACCATCGGAGTTTGCCAGGTCAACCAGGTTGACCACCTTGACGCCGGCGGAATTCGCAAACTTATCCGCAGTCTCCTGGGTCAGCGCAAAGACATAGGTCTCATTGCCGATCTTAACGCCCGCGCCATCCGCGAAGTCCGCAGTAGCCAGAGTGGCCGTCGTGTCGGCCAGTGTGGCGCTGGTCTTGGGGTTACCGGTCTGAATGGCGTGGGAGGAGAACACGCTGTCGCCTTCCTGGGCGCGGTTCGTTGTGTCGCTGCAGCCGATCGCCACATTGTAGCTGCCCGTGAAGCTGGCGGCGGCGGTGAGCTTGGCGGCATCGGCATCGGACATGGTAAAGACCAGCTTCGTCCCCTCGGCCGCGATGGTATAGGTCGCGCCATTCAGGGCAACGGTCTTGCCGTTCAGACCGGCGGCGATGGACGCGCCGGAAATGCCCGCGCCGGCCGTAACGCCGACCGTGAGGGCCTGGGTGCCGACGGTGAGGGTGACCGTAGCGGCAGCGGCGGTGGTAGTGGTCGCGTTAAACGCCACGTCGGACAGGTCGACCTCAAATACGGTGGCCTTCTCCTCCTTGCCGTCCTTGTGCAGGATCGTGTTGGTGCCCTGGGTGGGGTTGGCGGCGGTAGTGCCAATCGCCCAGGTGGAAGCGCCGGTGAGCTCGGTGGTGGCGGCGCCCAGAGAGGCGGCGTCCTTGGAGCCGTCCAGCAGCTGGATGCCGTTGAAGTTGGCGCTCTTGGCGATGCGGTTGATTTCGTCCTTCAGAGCGGTAACTTCCTTCTGCAGGTTCAGGCGGTCGACCTCGTTGTCGTAGGTGCCGTTGGCGGACTGGGTGGCCAGGTAGTCCATGCGGTTGAGCATGTCCTGGATCTCCTGCATGGCGCCCTCAGCGGTCTTCACCAGGGAGATGCCGTCCTTGACGTTCTTCTGGGCGGCGTTCAGGCCGGTGATCTGAGCGCGCATCTTCTCGGAAATGGCCAGACCGGCAGCGTCGTCGCCGGCGCGGTTGATCTTGTAGCCGGAACTCAGCTTCTCCAGGTTCTTGGAGAGGGCGCTGGTGTTGAGGTTGTAGTTCCGGTAGGCGTTCATCGCCATGATATTGTGCTGAATACGCATTGTTTGAACTCCTTTCAAGTCCTATTAATGTGCCCCGGAGCATCCTTTTACCGAAGCACAGGTCGTTGATGCGCCGCCCGGAGCGCCGTGGCCTTTGGCATCCGGACATGCGGCGCGATTGAATATTCCACCCGGCTCGCGAAAACCGGCTGAAATCAGAGGGGATTTACACAGGCGCGGGAAAGATGCAGTTCAGCTTCTCCCGCAGGGTCTGCACCTCCGGGCTGTCGTCCATCTGCGCCAGGGTCTGGCGCAGCTCAGCCAGGGCCTGCTTTTTGGCGTGGTTCCAGGGCAGCTGCTTCACCGCCCTGGGGGAGGTGTCCAGCACGCAGCCGGGCCGCTGCCCGCCGCCGCGCTCCAGCACGTCGCCCCGGAGGATGGGCACCTCCCGGGGGGCGTTGATGGTCAGGTGCACCCGGTCGCCGGTGAGGCGGTCAAATTGGACCACCGTAGTCTGGCCGACGGTGAAGTAATCGCCGGCCCGCATGGAAATACACAGCATACAGCGTCTCCTTAATCTCCTCGGAAACCGTCCTCCTGACGGTCCGGCCCCTGTCATGTGGCTTGGGCGGAGCGGGCCTTGCGGGTGGCCGCGTAGTAAAAGGAGGACTC
>NZ_CAJULS010000238.1 GCF_910587525.1 uncultured Oscillibacter sp.
TTTCTGCTGACAAGGAAGAAAATCGCAGGAATCCTGACGGATTTCAAGATTTTCTAACGCAGTCCAGCGGGAATTTATGGCGTGAAGCTGTGTGCGGGGATTTAATCAGTGGTTCCTTAACGCAGAGCGGCGGAAAAAGATCCGCCGTTTTGGGCGTTTAGGCCTTGTTTGAAACAAGGCCTAAACGGGTGGATAGAATTTGCAGCGGCATATTTTTGTGCCGGCATGGCGTCAGCAAGTATATTGAGGAGATGGAGCAAGCCCTCTCTTACAGGCGGCGCGGCTTTTGGGCCCTGCGCGTTCCGGCGGCTCTTTTCATAAAGGCCCGCCGGTCAGGCGGGAATGACTTTCCTCATCGCAACATATATAAGGAAATAAAACGGGACTTCGGCCCCTGAATACGCAAGTCAATTACAAGCCCTTATTGAATACCGTGCGCTGAACAGCTCCAGCAGAAAAAGGGCTTGCAAAAATCATGTCCACTCAGTATAATTGGGAAGGTGGCTGTGTGCCATTTTTTAATTCTAAAAACAGATGGAGTCAGGCAGCTATGAAAAAGATCGAATTTTCAAAGGGAAGTCCGGAAGGAAAGCAAACCCGCATCGGCAAAAAGGTAGGCAACGTGGTCGTCATCATGCAGATGATCTCCGTTGTATTCGCGGTGGGCATGTGCGTGATCATGTTCCGCTCCTTGGCAACGAATATGCTGGAACAGCGCTGTACCAACGGCACGAACATGCTCCATTATGTTCTGAGCCAGTCGGACGGGACCGGCGATGTCAACCAGCTGCTGGATGAGCTGAAAAGCCGCATGGGCTGTGAGTTTACCATTTTTGAGGGGAATACGCGGGCCTACACCACCGTGGTCCAGAACGGAGAGCGGGTCGTGGGCACCACGCTGTCCTCCGAGCTGTCCGAGATCGTGCTGCAAAAGGGGCAGAGTTATGTGGGCAAGGCCACGATCCTGAATGAGGAATACCTGTGCTCCTATGTCCCCACCAGGGACGCGGCGGGAGCGGCCGACGGCCTTATATTTGCCGGCATTTCCTCGGCGGAAGCCAACCATCAGATTTTTATGACCATCATCTGGTCCTCCCTGGTGAGCCTTGCCGTCATCGTCGTATGCATCTTCTTCCTGTCGGCGTATCTGAAGAAGACCGTCTCCGCTCCCCTGGCGGAGATCACCCGTGTGGCCGGCTGCCTGGAGCAGGGAGACCTGGGCCTGAACGGCGGCGGAGAGAGCGGCATCGCCGTCCAATCCAATGACGAGGTCGGCCGCCTGGCCCTTATCTTTGAGAGGACGATTCAGCGGCTTCGGTCCTACATCGGGGAGATTTCTTCCATACTGGATTCCATTGCCGCCGGAGATTTGACGGTTTCCGCCCGGCAGGAATATGTGGGAGATTTCATGTCCATCAAGGTTTCCCTGGACAGCATCCAGTCCAAGCTCCATGATACCATGAGCCAGATTCGGGAGAGCGCCGAGCAGGTGTCCGCCGGAGCCGAACAGGTGTCGAACGGCGCCCAGGCTCTGGCCCAGGGCGCCACGGAGCAGGCCAGTTCCGTGCAGGAGCTCTCCGCCACAATCAGCAACATTTCCGGAAACGCCAAACGGACCGCCCAGGCCACCGAGGAAGCCGGCCGGTTTGTGGAGCAGGCGGGCGGCCAGCTGGGCGTCAGCATGGAGTACGTCAAGCAGCTCAACACGGCGATGGGCAAGATTTCCAGCTCCTCGGAGGAAATCAGCAAAATCATTGCCGCCATCGAAAACATCGCCTTCCAGACCAACATCCTGGCGCTGAACGCCGCTGTGGAGGCGGCGCGGGCCGGATCTGCCGGAAAGGGCTTCGCCGTGGTCGCCGATGAGGTCCGCAGCCTGGCCAACCGGTCCGACGAGGCCGCCAAGGCCACCAAGGACCTGATCGAAAGCTCCATTGCCGCCGTGAACGAGGGCAGCGGCGTGGTGAACGAGGTGACCCAATCCCTGGAGCGCACCAGCGTCAGCGCCGGAGGCGTGACGTCGCAGATGTCCATTGTGGTGGAAGCGGTGGATAAGCAGACCACCGCCATCAGCCAGGTGACCGAGGGCATCGACCAGATTTCCAGCGTGGTGCAGACCAACTCCGCCACCAGTGAGCAGAGCGCTGCCGCCAGCCAGGAGCTTTCCTCTCAGGCCAGCCTC
>NZ_CAJULS010000239.1 GCF_910587525.1 uncultured Oscillibacter sp.
ATGGCCTGATTTTCTCCCATGCCCTGCCGCCTATATCATGCCGTTGCTGTTCACCAATGTCATTAAGTTAAGGAAATTTACCCAATAATGGGGTGCAGAAATATTTTGGATTCTAAGTGCTTAGCTGAAATCTAAGAACATTTTGATGCACCATTATTTGGAAATTGGTCTTATCTTAATGACATTGTGCTGTTCACCCGCCATTTTTCTGCCCTCCCGCTACTTTGGGGACTATTATACCACATTTTTATTGACGGCGCTATCTAGAAAGTTTCTTTATCGGGGTTCCCCTTTCGGCGGTTCTTTTTTGCGCGGCGGGGCAGGGCGTAATTTGACCGGATTCCTGGAAATTCGACAGCCGCACTTGACGGGAGGCGAAAAAACGGATATTATGTAGAATGTGAAACCATGAATAACAGGAGGACGACCATGGCCATGAAACGCTGCCCTGTCTGCGGGGAGAGATATTCCGATACATACCGCTACTGTCCCTTCTGCGAGGAAGAAGATCTGGACCGGGAGGAGGAGGTCCGCCGGGCCCCGCCCCGGAGCGGACGCCGCGTAGGCGTCGGCAGCGGACGCCAGCCCAATCTGGTGACGCCCACCCTGGTGGTACTGATCTTTTTTATGGCTGCCCTATTGGTGTACCTGCTGTGGGGCGACAAGATCGCCGATAAATTCGGCAAGGACAAGGAACTGGATGATAAGCCCGGCGTGGAGGACCCCGTCACGCCCGCTCCGCCGGTGCAGAAGGACCCCGTGGCCCAGGACCCCGTGGCCCAGGACCCCACTGTCACGGACCCGGATACCCAGGAACCCGGCGGCGACATGCCCGATGAGCCGAATACCACCACGCCGCCTGACACCGCCACCCAGCCCGCCGATCCCACCAGCAGCTACGAGGCGGCCAATGCCCTGCCCGGCGGCCTGACATACACCAACATCCGGGGTGACGACTTCACCCGCAGCATCTCCGAGGGCGTATACCAGCTGAAGGTCTCCGGCGGCAACGGCACTTACACCTGGATGAGCGAGGACCCGGGGATCGCCTCTGTGGACAGCAACGGCAATGTGACGCCCATCTCCGCCGGCATCACCCATATTCTGGTGACCGACGGCACCCGCAAGGCGGTGTGCATCATCCGGGTGACAGGCGGCGGCAGTGCCCCGGCCACGCCCTCCACCACCACGCCCAGCAGCGGCGGAACCTTGAAAACCGGTCCGGCCACGGTCATCAACGGCGGCAATGGCGTGCGGGTCCGCTCCGGCCCCGGCACCAATTACGAAATTTTGGCCACTGTTCCCAACGGCGGCTCCGTCCAGGTGGTGCAGAGCATGGGCAACGACTGGTACGAGATCACCTTCTCCAACGTGGGCGGTGTGACCACCACCGGATACATGAAGGGCGAGTTCCTGTCCAATTGAATGACCCTGCGAAAAGGGATGCGGCGCCTTTTGGCCGTGTCTGATAAAGAATGACGCGCAAAATCTAAAAATATCAGGCAGTCACCGCAAAATCAAGCCAATATGACACAATTCAACACCCGAGAGAAAGCACGATTGAAAGATCGTGCTTTCTCTTTTGCCCAAAAGGAGGCCCTGACCATGCCGGAAATCATATTGTCAGATTATTTCTACGGCGATGAAGAGGAATTTGTCTATTTCAAAATTCCCCGCCAGTTGATCACCAATCTGAAATTCAAGCACGTCTCCACAGACGCCAAGCTGCTGTATGGGATGCTGCTGGACCGTATGAGCTTGTCCGCCAGAAACGATTGGTATGACAGCGACACTTGGCGCGTCTATATCTACTACGGAATAGTTGATGTCCTCGTAGGCGATGGTTTTTGTGTAGAAGTCCTCCCGCCCCCGGCAAATGCCGTCTTTCAGCATCTCCACATAGGGGATCGTCTGTTGCGCGGAGAGGGAACGCTTACCGGCCCTTGCGGGTCCGGCGCTTTTGGTCCTTATGTTCAGAAGCCGATACCTCCTTTACTGTCTCGGCC
>NZ_CAJULS010000240.1 GCF_910587525.1 uncultured Oscillibacter sp.
TCGTCGGGGTCGCAGTTGGTATCGGCGATGGCCACCACGGGGATGCCCAGCTTGTGGGCCTCGGCAATAGCGTTGCGCTCCTTACGGGTATCCACGATGAACAGGGCGCCAGGCAGGCGCTTCATCTCCTTCACGCCGCCCAGGTACTTCTCTAGCTTGGCGATCTCGCCCATGTGCTTCATAACTTCCTTCTTGGGCAGCATGTCAAAGGTGCCGTCCTCCTGCATGGTCTTCAGCTGATTCAGCCGGTCCACGCGGGTGCGCATGGTCTTGAAATTGGTCATCATGCCGCCCAGCCACCGGGCGTTGACGAAGTACTGGCCGCAGCGGGTGGCCTCCTCACGGATGGCGTCCTGGGCCTGCTTCTTGGTGCCCACAAACAGCAGGGACTGGCCGCTCTCAGAGAGCTGGCGGACGAAGTTATAGGCCTCCTCCAGCTTGCGCACGGTCTTCTGCAGATCCACAATGTAGATGCCGTTGCGCTCAGTGTAGATATAGGGAGCCATCTTGGGGTTCCACCGGCGGGTCTGATGACCGAAGTGGACGCCCGCCTCCAGCAGGGCTTTCATAGATACGACGCTAGAATTTGCCATAGTGTTTGTTTCCTCCAAATCTGATTTAGTTTGACCTCCGGCGGCTTCAGCCTCCCCGCTAACCCGGGACGGGCACAGGCGGAAAGTCCACGCACCGTGCGGAATGCTGAAATATAATACCACATCAAAATACCGAATGCAAGTATTTTTTCCCAAAACTCCAGGAAAATATGTCATATATTCAGGGTCTCAGCACCTTCTTCTGCGTTTTTTCTCTAAATTCGGGTCCCGGCGCTGGAAGGGCTTGTCGATCAGGATGATATCGTCCCCAATGCGCTGGATACAATCCCAGGGGATGTAAAACTCCTCTCCCCTGCCAAACAGGCCAAAAAACAGCTTCGGCCCACTGACCACAATGGCCACCACCTTCCCCTCCGGCACCGTAATATCCACATCAGAGACAAAACCCAGCCGGCATCCATCGCAGATATTGATGACCTCCTTACGCTGCAATCCTCGGATCCTGCACTGCATGACGCTCACCTCCCCTAAAACCTATTCAACACACGGAATGTCCCATTCCAGCCCGCCCGCCCAGAAAGCGACAAAACCTTCCAGTATAGGAAAAAAAGCCGGGGGAAATACTGAGTGCAGGTTATTTCACCACATAAAAAAGACAGTGGAGGAATCCGGTTTTATGCAGGGAAAAGTAGAGATCGCGGGGGTCAATACCTCCAAGCTCAAGGTCCTAAAAAATGAGGAGACCATGGCGCTGCTGCGCCGGACCAAGGAGGGAGACCAGGAGGCCCGCCGCCAGCTGATCGAGGGAAATCTCCGGCTGGTGCTGTCCGTGATCCAGCGGTTCTCCGGACGGGGCGAGAACGCCGACGACCTCTTTCAGGTGGGCTGTGTGGGCCTCATCAAGGCCATTGACAATTTTGACATCACCCAGCCGGTACGGTTTTCCACCTACGGCGTGCCCATGATTATCGGTGAGATCCGGCGCTACCTCCGGGACAACAGCGCCATCCGGGTAACCCGCAGCATGCGGGACACGGCCTATCGTGTGCTTCAGGTCCGGGACCGGCTGCTGGCGGAGTCCCAACGGGAACCCACAGTGGAGCAGATTGCCAAGGAGCTGGATATCCCCCGGGAGGACGTGGTCTTTGCCATGGACGCCATCATGGACCCGGTATCCCTCTACGACCCGGTGTACTCCGACAGCGGCGGGGATACTCTCTGCGTCATGGACCAGGTGCGGGACACGAAAAATACGGATGAGAACTGGACGGACCGCATTGCCCTGAAAGAGGCCATGAAGCGGCTGGACGACCGGGAACGGCGGATTTTGTCCCTGCGGTTCTACGAGGGCAAGACCCAGATGGAGGTATCCGCCGAGGTGGGCATCTCCCAGGCCCAGGTCTCCCGGCTGAGATCGGAAGAGCGTCGTGTAGGGAAAGAGTGTAGATCTC
>NZ_CAJULS010000241.1 GCF_910587525.1 uncultured Oscillibacter sp.
GCTTTTCGCAGAAGCACCACTTCTCCTCCGCCAGGGTCTTCATGACGTAGTCGTGATGGGTGGGGTCAATGGAGGTGATGACCACAGCTTCCACCTCGGGGTCCTTAATCATGCCATCGCAGTCGCTGCCGTAGGACTTGATGCCGTACTTGGCGGCGGTGTCGTCAGCGGCGGCGGCCACATAGTCGCTGACGGCCACCACAGTGGCGCCGGGGACAGTGTCGATGATGCGGCGGCAGTGGTCCTTGCCGATGGCGCCGCAGCCGATGATACCGATTTTCAAAACCTGATCCATGATAAATCAACCTTTCTTTTTAGTAGTCAAAGATAGTTTTTCTACAGGTGGGACACCGGGAAACCGTGATAAACAGGGGCTGAAACAGTCCGTTCGATTGCCCGAGCGCCTCGTTCCTGGCTTTAAAATTGAACGGCACGCCGGTGAAACAGGGTTCTTGATAGTAGTGGATTCCGTGCGTGCTCTGCGGCACACCGTTTTCCATTTCCGCGCCGCAGAAGGGGCGGTCCACCACTTAGTATTTCCGGGCGTCCTTCACATGGGCCAGGTGGTCCTGGTAGGCGGCGATGTTTTCCGGCCGCTCAGAGACCTCTGTGTCGCCTACGCGCCACCAGGAGCCGTAGCCGTCGGTCATGGTCTTGGGCAGGACCTTGATGTCAAAGAGCACGGGGCGGTCTTTGACGGTTTTGGCGTCCTCAAAGGCGGCCTTCAGCTCCTCCATGGTGCGGACGGTGTAGCCCTTGCAACCGTAACCCTCCGCCACCTTGGCGTAGTCGATGCTCATAAAGTCGCCGAAGAGCCCCTCTTCGCTGCGGTAGCGCAGCTCCGTGCACAGCGTCTTGTTGCCGTGGCCCACCTGGAGGTTGTTGATGCAGCCAAAGCTGGCGTTGTCGAACAGGCAGATGTTGATCTTCTGGCGCTCCTGCATGGCCGTCACCAGCTCGCCGTGGAGCATATTGAAGCTGCCGTCGCCGCAGAAGGCGTAGACTTCCCGGTCCGCTCCGATGGCCAGCTTCACGCCCAGGGCGCCAGCCACCTCATAGCCCATGGTGGAGTAGCCGTACTCCATGTTATAGGTGTCCTGGGCCCGGGGGCGCCACATGCGCTGCATGTCGCCGGGCAGGGAGCCCGCCGCGCCGATGGCCACGTCCGTGTCCGCCATCATGGCGTTGATAGCGCCCAAAACGGAGGTCTGGGTCAGACCGGCATTCAGATCCTTGGCAAAGCGCTTGGCGGAGTCCGCGTTGGCATCGTTGATGATGGGCTTCCAGTCGGCAGTGTCGGCAAAGGCGAAGCTGTCCAGGCGGTCCAGCTCCTCGGCCCACTTCTTCCGGGCGGCCTCGATCTCGCCGGCATAGGCGGGTTTGTAGCCGGCCAGAAGCTTTTCCAGCCTCGGCAGGGCGTCCTTGGCATCGGCCACCACAGGAATGGCCTCCATCTTCAGGCTCTGGAACTCGGAGACGTTGATGTTGACAAATTTGCACGCGCCGCTCCACAGCCACTTGGAGGAGGTGGTGAAGTCGGTATAGCGGGTGCCCACGCCGATGACCAGATCTGCCTCCTTGGCGATGTCGTTGGCGGCGGAGCAGCCGGTGACGCCCACGCCGCCCAGGTTCAGGGGATGGGTCCACTCAATGGCGCTCTTGCCCGCCTGGGTCTCGGCAAAGGGAATGCCCAGGGTCTCGGCAAAGTGCCGGAACTCGGTGTGGGCCTCGGAGTACCGCACGCCGCCGCCGCAGATCAGCATGGGCTTCCTGGCGGCCCTGACGGCCTCCGCGGCCTCGGCCAGGGCGGCCTCAGTGGCGGGGCGGCGCTCCAGACGCCAGATGCGCTTTTTGAAGAAGCTCACGGGATAGTCGTAGGCCTCGCCCTCCACGTCCTGGGGCAAGGCCAGGCACACCGCGCCGGTGTTGGCGGGGTCGGTGAGGGTTCGGAAGGCGGAGATGGCGGCGCTCATCAGCTGCTCGGGCCGGACGATGCGGTCCC
>NZ_CAJULS010000242.1 GCF_910587525.1 uncultured Oscillibacter sp.
CCAGACCCTGGAGGAACGGGCGGACGAGTCGCTGAACCTCTCCTTCCCCTACGCCCTGCTGTACCGCCTCATTGAGTGCGGATACATCCGGGAGGCGTATAAAAAAACCGCCCCCGATGGGCGGAGGCGGCAGTATTTCCAGATTACGGAGGAGGGCCGGTCCCATCTGTCCGTCCTGCTGGCCACTTACCGGCGGTTCAGCGAGAATATGGAACGGCTTCTGGAAGGAGGTGAGAAAAGAGATGGAGAATAAAGTGGCCGGGCAATACCTCGCCCGTGTGAAGCGCGCTCTCGTCTGCGGCAAAACCGACCGTTGCCGGCTGCTGGAACGGTGCGCGGCCATGATTGATGTTTTCCAGCAGGAGAACCCGGGAGCGGGTTATGATGGCCTTGTGGCCGCTTTCGGTGAACCTGACGCCTTCGTCTCTGAACTGCTGTCAGGTCTGGATGAGGCCACGGTGAAGGCTGCCCGAAAACGGCGGCGGCTGATCCGTTGGGGGGCAGCGGTGGCCATTATCGCCGTACTGGTGGTTATCTCGGTTTTTTGGTACATACAATATCAAAAATCAATGCTTGTTAATGATTTTGCGACTATTGTCATAGAAAATCCATATGAAATTACACAAGATGAATTTGATAACAGGTTAGAGAACACCCCAGAAGAAAGACATTCCGATAATTTATATAAAGGAGAATGAACATGAAAAAGGTATGTACGCTCTTTTGTTTGGTTATGGTAATCCTGTCCATGGTCAGCACCTCAGCACTTGCTGTCGAGCCTGCGGAAAACGTCATTGACTTGGGCGACGGCTTCTATGCAGTTGAAACCATTACAAGTGCTCCGATGGAGCGATCCACTGATACGGTTAGAGGGAGCAAGACTGGCAAACTTTATTACAACTCTACTCTGATTGGATCTGCGACCATCTCTGCCTCTTTTGATATCTCTGGTTCTACCGTTAGAGCTACGAAAGCCACGATTGATGGTGAGGGATACAACGGAGCGCTATTTCTTGATGGAAAAACTACTTGCGATGATGAAATTGTCAATGGTTGGGCGTCCTTCAAGTATAACGGCGTACAGAAAATCCTTCGCCTCTCCCTCTCCTGCACCGCCGGCGGCACGTTCTATTAAAATATCCAAATCCGCAGCATCAGCGGCCCCCTCCCGGGCGCAGGGAGAGGGGCCGCTTTTATTATTTGCAGGGGCCGCCCCCGGCGGCCTTTTCCATCACAAAATTGGTCAGGAGAACACCCCGCCGCTCCACCTGCTGTCTCCGGACCGTCCGATATCCCCGCCGCTCAAAAAAAGGCCTGGCCGTGACGGAGGCGTGGGTGACCACCTTTCCCGGGGCCCGCCGCTCCAGCTCCGCGCAGATGG
Organism: uncultured Oscillibacter sp.; assembly: GCF_910587525.1. Taxonomy (GTDB): domain Bacteria; phylum Bacillota; class Clostridia; order Oscillospirales; family Oscillospiraceae; genus Oscillibacter. The sequence goes on from NZ_CAJULS010000242.1 coordinate 1,382, forward strand.
CGGAGGCCACGCCCTCCATCTGGCGGTCCGCACGGACGTACAGCCGGTCCAGATAGCCCGTCCGGTCCATATCGCCAAAGCCCAGGATGGTCTCCCCCTCCACCGCCAGCAGGGCGTCGTGCTCCCGAAAGGACAGGTCCCACCGGTCAAGGTCCACGGTCCCCGGCGCCCAGGCGTCCAGCTGCTCCTCCGTGTAGTCCGCCGCGTTGACGGTGTGGACCGTCTCATAGAACAGCGCCGCCAGGGCCGGGCCGTCCCCGGGCCGGTACGCTCTGATCTCCATATCACACCTCCCGTTTCCCCCATTTTACCACCGCCGCCCCTCCGGCGCAAGCTCCCGCCTGCACAGCCGGGACCCCGGACGCATAAAATGGCTCAGCACCATCTGAAAGGAGGAGACCGGAACCATCATTCCGGTTTGCGATACTATGGATTGCAACGGTTATAACAGCTACGTCCCCCAGGCGCGGCCGGCGGCCCGCAGCATGGCCGCCGAGCCTGTGACCCCCCTGCCCAACGTGGGTGAGGGCGGCCCCGCCTACCCCGGCACTATGGACACCCGCGCCGCCGACCCCGGCCAGGTACCTGTGATCCCCCTGCCCAATCCCGGCGA
>NZ_CAJULS010000243.1 GCF_910587525.1 uncultured Oscillibacter sp.
CTTTTTCAGCCCCTACTGCGTAACAAAGGGCATGAAAAAAGCGGGCAAGAAACGCATTGTTTCTTACTCGCTTTTTTCTGCACCCTGTATGGCAGCTACCCTATTTCAGTTTGTCGGTTGATACTGTTTTATGAGTAGCTACCAAATGGCGAGGTTTTTTGGCAGGCTGAGCAGGCAAAACCCTCTGTTTTCCGCGTTAGTCCCGCGCCAGCCCCAGCACCGCCCGGCCATAGTCACTAAGATAGGGGGACAGAAGGTCATAGGGCAGGAGGAAGGTCTGGGGCCCGGCGGCGTAGGCTGCCAGCTCGTAGGGGGAGAAGCCCGCGGTCATGCCCGCCTCGTCAAAGCTGACGGCATAGCCGCTCCACCCGGCGGCGATCTCCTCGTAGTCGCTCCAGAACATCTCCTCCGCCGCCATGCCGTTTTCCTCCGCCCTCTCATGGATCTGGCGGACGATCTCCGCCTGCACCGCCTGGGAGAAGGCCCCGCCGTCCTCCGCCAGCTGCTCCGGCGCGAAAAATTCCCCGGTCTCCAGGTCGAAGTTCCAGGCCATCAGCACCGTGTTGGGGTGGGCCCCGCCGGTGTAGCTGTAATAGTTTCCCGCCACGCTGACCAGCCGCTCCCTCTGGTAGACCCGGCAGTCCAGATCCATGAAGAGTTCGGAGACCCACTCGATCTGCGCTTCCTGCCGCCAGGCCCGTTCAAACTGAGCCATTTCAGTCAGCTCCTCCAGCGGCTCCCGGCCGGTCCAGGAGGCGAACTCCGCGTTGAAGGTCTCTACCGTCATCAGCGCCCGGGACTCCGCCTCCGTCTCCGCCGTCTCGATGGTGGAGCCGTCAGTCCGGCGGGCAGCCAGCACCGGCATGTGAACGCGGTACACTGCCAAGAGGGCACCGTCCTCGTCCACGGCGTTGTCCTCCCGGTCTTTCATCTCTACAGTGTAGGTACAGGCCGCCTCCGGCACAGGCTCCGCCGCTGGAGGCAGAGCGTTCTGTACGGGCTCCCGGTCTGCCGGGGCGGCGGTACAGCCTGCCAGCAGACAGCAGATCAAAAGTACAATGGTCCATTTTCTCATCTGTTATCTCCCTTTTCCGAGGTGTTCAGATCATCACCGGTCCCTCCCGCCAGAGACTGCCGCCAGAGGCGGCGGAGAGGTTCGGATATGCCAGGGCGTACAGATCCGCGGCCCGGGCCTCCAGGGCGAAGAGCTCCCGGGCCTCTTTTCCCAGCCGGTTCGCGGCGGCGGGCTTGGTCAGGATGGGGACGGAGGCCGTCTTCCGCATCCGGGCCAGCAGGGTGCGCCCCGTCTCATTGGCGGCCAGCACCCGCAGATAGGGCACGGCCTCCGGGAACTCCTCCGGCCGCAGGCCCAGGTAGGCCCACAGGACCATCCGCCGCAGGCGGGCGTAGGGATACCGCTTCGTCTTGGCCGCCGCCAGCAGCTTCTCCACCGACACGGCGGCGCGGCCGGCGTCGTACAGCCGCCGGTACAGTCCCTCCCGGCCCTGGTCCAGGACGGCGAAGTCCGCCTCCTCCATGGACCGCAGCCGGGCCAGAACGGCCCGCTCACAGTTCTCCAGAAACACCGGGGCCCGGCCCGCAGCCTCCTCGGCCCGGTAAGTCTCCGCCATGGCGGGGGCCATGCGGCCCAAGGCCTCCTCCCGCAGTCCCTGCCGCAGCAGCGCCCGGATGGCGGCGGCGGAGGCGTTCTGGTCCAGCGGCGTGTCCTCTTGGTCGTGGGCGGCCCCCCGGCGGGGAATAGTCAGCACCTCCAGCGGGGCGTTCCGGCGCAGGAGGGCCTTGCAGTATTCCACTCCCAGAGTATTATTGGGCTCCGCCAGCAGCGCCGCCTCTTCCATGGAGGTCAGCCGCCCCGCCGCCCGCTGGCGGGCGGCGGCGAAGGAGTCCCCCTGCCGGAGTTAGATCGGAAGAGCGTCGTGTAGGGAAAGAGTGTAGATCTCGGTGGT
>NZ_CAJULS010000244.1 GCF_910587525.1 uncultured Oscillibacter sp.
TTCCAGTTTCTTCCTCCATCCGTCTCTTTCCTATCTTTTTACGTAGAAGTAATAAACGAGATGCAGCCCCAAAACGCCGTGATAAAGTCGAGCAATATGCAGGAAATTCAAAGATTACAGCCAATAAAAGAAGAAAAAAGTTTGATTTTTCAAAACAGCCTCCTGTTTCGAAAATTTTACGCACCAAAGATGCAAAATCCGCTATTTATGGACGGAGTAAAGTCGCTATCCGCCATTCCCCCAGAGCTGCCGGCAGAGTCCGGTAACTCTGGGATTTTGCTTTTTTCCGCCATTGTTACATATGCTTCGTTTGTCTCCGGTTTCTTAGTGGTATTGGTGATAGCTTTATCAATGCCTTTCGGGTATACTTGCCTTGCAATCAGCGGAAAGGAGAATAACACCATGCCAGAGACTCGAAACTTATGTGCGCAGCTGCCACTGGACCTGCACCAGCGCGTCTGCGAGGCCAGAGAGCAGTCGGGTCTGACCACCGCGCAGTACATTACAAACCTGTTAATCGAATACTACGAGATGAAGGAAAACGGGGGTAAAACGATTATGGCAAACAATAACGGCAGCAGAACGATGGCCTTCCAAATCGGAGAGGACCTTTTCCAGCGGATCAAGGCGCACCTGGAGCGTGAGACAGCCCGCACAGGCCGGAAGCTCACCCAGCGGGAGTTCGTGCTGGGGCTGATCGAGGAGGCGCTGAGCGAGGCTGAGCGTCAGGCCGGCGCCGGCCCCTGTGAGGCCGCGGAAACCGAGGGCGGCTCCCAGGAGCAGGACGCCCCCAGCCAGGGCGGTGAGGAGGCGTGTGAGGGCGAGACGGGCCTCCCCGCCAGCCAGGACGAATGACAGCAGCAACAGAGCGGCCCAGGCCATCCCAACCGGATCGGCCTGGGCCGCTCTGGCCGCATAAAACAGAAAAATCAGGAAAGAGAGGTCAACATGAGTCAAAAGGATTTTATTGAGAAGTTCCACACGCTCCTGCCGGAGTGCCGGCCGGAGGCGGCGCAGCTCTGGTGTGAGTTCGCTGCTGAGAGTGTGGATCGGAAACAGTACGTTCACTTCCAAGCGGCAGAAAGCCGGGACGCCTCCATCGAGAGCTGGCTGGAGGTCTTATACGAGGGCCTGCGCCAGACCAGGGAAACCTTTGGCGCGGAGCTGGCCGCAAGGGTAGCCGCCCTGAGCCTGGAGCGCTGCTGCCTCTACCCAGGCGAGATGCCCAGGGCAGCAGAGTGCCTGCGGTCGGGAGACGGCGCGAAGGATATTCTGGCGAAGATCGAGTCCGGCGAGATCGACTGCACCAACCTGTTCTCCGCCGCACCGCCCAAAGAGTCCCCAACAAAAACCTATATGAGTGAACAGGAGTTCACCGCCCACATGAATGGGCTGATCCCCACCCCCAGCGCGGAAGCCAACAGCCATTTGCTGGACCTCGCCAACGGACTCTGGCTGGAGATGAAAGACGATCTTTACCATGCGTTTTCCTTCGTCTCCCGCCATTTCACCTTGGAAACGCTGCAGAACGTGTACGATCTGTGCGGGGCCAGGGAAACGGGCCTGCTGCCGTGGGAGATCATCGGCGCGGCGGTCTACGTGCAGACAGGCACTCCGGCTGAAGAAATCAGCAAGGATGAGTGGAAGGACTTTGTTCTCCTGCCCACCCCGGAAAGCGCCGGTGCGATCAGTTCCCTGGCCCTCTGTACCGTGCGGGAAAACGGAGAGGCAACGCAGTTTTATACGCCCCGCTTTGGACAGTACGACCCTCAAAAGCTGCTGGATGCGGCAATAGCCAGGGCCGGCGAAGCTGGAACAACGGCGGCAGAGGCCCTGCAGCAGATGGATCACAATCTGCCGGATGTGGAAAGCCATGTGACAGCCAACAAGGCAATTCTCGGCCCAGGATCGAGGCTGGCGGAGAAGCTGTCCCTGCTGATGCCCTCCAGTCCCATCACCGC
>NZ_CAJULS010000245.1 GCF_910587525.1 uncultured Oscillibacter sp.
GCTCTTTCTTCACATTGAGGAGGTTTCTTTACATTTTGAGTTTCTTTTCATTATTTGTTTTATGGAAAGCTTTCCATAAAACAAATTCGACCGCTATGCTGATCGGTTTATACCACCGGAAGATCCCGGTGGACCTGATCCTGTTTTCCAATACCGGGGGTGAGCAGCCCCATACCTATGACTATCTCCCCATCATGGACCGCTGGCTGGAGGAACACGGCCTGCCGGCAATCACCCAGGTGGTGTACACGGATAAGAATGGGGACCGTCTGACTCTGGAACAGGAGTGCCTCCGCTCCGGGACGCTGCCCGCCATCGCCTACGGATACAAGACTTGTTCCCTCAAGCACAAGGTTGGTCCCCAGGATAAATTCTGCAACAATTATCCACCCTGCCGGGAGGCTTGGGCCAGAGGGGAACGCATCACTAAATTTATCGGCTTTGATGTTGGGGAGCAGAAACGGCGGGACCACGCCCAGCCCATTGACGACGCTGACACCAAATATAAAAAAGAATATCCGCTTATGGACTGGGGCTGGACGCGGGAGGACTGCGTTGCCGCCATATTGCAGGAGGGTCTGCCGCTGCCCGGCAAATCCTCCTGTTTTTTCTGTCCCAGTATGAAGAAACGGGAAATCCGCACCCTCTACCACCAGCACCGGGATCTCTATGACCGGGCCATCGCTATCGAGGACGGCGCCAAGCCCAACCTCATCACGGTCAAGGGCCTGGGGCGCGATTGGGCGTGGCGGGATTTTGTGGAGGCCGATCTGAATCAGACCGCCATGTGCTGGATGTTCCCCGATGATGACCTGCCCTGTAACTGCCATGATGGAGATTAGAGCGGGAGGAGAGAGAAAATGAATGTAATTGAACTGGAGCGGCGGACGCCCTCCGAAGCGGGCCCTCGAAAATTGGAATACGCCGGCCAGCCTGTGGCGCAGGAGGTGTTTGAGGAGCCGAAGCACCGGCTGGAGGGCATGGGGCACCTACCCGATGAATACTTCCTCATGGATGACCACTGGAGGGATGGCAGGGAGATTCCCAAGGATGCGGATATCTTCTGCACCACCGACTACGGCGCCAGCGAGGGTGTCTATCTGGACGTCTACCTCAAGTGGTATGACGAGAGCCAGAAAAGGAGTATCACCCAAAAACTCGCCACCGGCAAGACCCTGGGTGAAAACGGCAACGACCTGGATCGGATGTTCCTCACCGCCGCCGCCATCACCAAGGCGTTCCATGGTGACCATGCCACCCACGCCCGGCACATGAAGATCGGCGGCGTGGAGGAGGACACAGGCGGTACAGTGGTTCACCTGAGCCAGCAGGAGCAAAAGGCCGTCATCGAGGCGCTGATGGAGCAGCGGGAGCGGCAGGAGCAGGCCATGGGCCAGACTGAACAGCTCCTGCGCCGTATGACTGGAAGCATTACGGAGTACGTCAATACGGTGGGGATGCGTCCTCTGCGGATGAGCGATTTTGACAAGGCCATCCTCGCCATCCAAGATGGGGAGATGTCCGCTTTTCAGGTACTCTGCCCCAAAGTGCTGACGGAACACGCAGATGACCTTCTCACTGCGGCGGCTGGAAGGCCGGGAAATGTGGGAGCTAGAATGATGGCTCTGGTGTTAGCAAATGATGTGCGCTTTTCCGAGGAGATCTACCGCACCGCCTGTCAGAACGCGGTGGATATTTCGGATGCGAACAGAGTTCATCTGCTGCTGGCCGCGGCGGATCACTATGTGCCGCAGCTGTCTCCCTCCTTCCACGGCGAGATAGCTTCCTACGCCCACTCGGACCATTGCTATATCGCCAAGGAGATTATCAAGCGGTGCGGCGAGGAACAGATCGCCGAGATCGGAAGAGCGTCGTGTAGGGAAAGAGTGTAGATCTCGGTGGTCG
>NZ_CAJULS010000246.1 GCF_910587525.1 uncultured Oscillibacter sp.
AGGAAAAGCGGGTGGCCCGCTGGGGGCGGAAGGCCTCGTAGATTTTCAGCCGGAGGCCGTCGGCCTCCGCCGCCTGGGCGGCGGTGAGCAGCTTTTTCGCGCAGGGGTACAGGTAGGGGACCAGGAAGGTCCCGTCCGCCATCCGCACGTTCTCATAGCCCGGAAGCACCTGGTGGGTCACCTCCCGGATGGGTGAGCCATGGACGGCGAAGAGGGAGTCGTAGCTGTTGGTGATGTCGTAAGTACAGTGGTCCCCCACGTATTCGGGGAGATCGATCATGCAAAAGCGGCTGTCCACCCAGCCGTATTCCTCCCCATAGCGGACCCGGAACCAATCCCCTTCCTCCGCCAGGACGCACAGGGCCGTCCCCCCGGGGACGGAGGCCAGGCGCGTCCCTTTTCCGGGGTCCTCATAGAGCGTGAGGCTCTGGATGGGCCAGATGGTGCCGTACAGCGGAGAGACGGAGGCCCAGAAAGAAACCTCCTCCGCCTGGAGTTCCGTTCCGTCCCCGTCCAGGGCGGCGACGCGGAAGCGGTTATAGGACCCGGAACCCAGCCGCCCCAGGTCATAGCGCACGCGCTCCTCCGGCGCGAGGCGGGCGGCGGTCTCCCACTTCTCCCCCACCCATCGCTGAACCTCAAAGTGGTGGCATTGCGTCCCGTTCCACTCCAGGACGCACAGCCGGGGGGCAGTCTCCTGCCAGGCAAGGGACAACTGCCCGCCGCTGGGCAGGTCCTGCCCGCCGGTAATCCCTGGCAGGGGGGAAACCGGAGACGAGGCGGGGCCGCAGAGGATAAAGCCCCGCTTTTTCCAGCCTGCCCGTACTGTGAGCCGGGAAAGGTCCCCCTCTAAAGAAATGGCCCTCTCCCTGGTAGAGGCCAGCAGAACGCCGCCAGCCGCTCCCTGGGCGGAATTCACATTGCTTTGAAAAACCTGGAAGACCTCCCCCTCCCCAGTCCAGCGGAGAGAGGTCACGCCGTCCTCCAGCGTACCGGAGACCTCCGGGGCCTCCGGCGCCTCCGGCGCCTCCGGCGGGAGCAGCTTCGCCCGGAAGACCTTCCAGCTCTTAACCTCCTTGGGTTTTCCAAGGAGGCTCTTTCCGTCGGCCACGGCCCAAACCTGAACCTCCAGCTCCTCCCCCTCCGGGAGGCCGGAAAGGCTCAGGGCCGGTTGGGTGCAATAGCGCGTCTCGCTGGTTTCGCCGCAGGTGACTTCCACCCGATACATGCCCGAGGGGGCGGTGGCCTTGGGCCAATAGAGCTCTGCCGAGCCATCGCCGTTGACGCAGACCAGCAGGTCCCCCTCCTCAAAGCCGGGCCCTTCGCCGCCCCGGAGGAGGAGGAACGCCGCCGCCAGCGCCAGCAGGATAACGGCCCCCGCCGTCCACACCCTGACCAGCCGCTGGATCTGCCCTCTAGTCCGCCGGGTATGGGTCCGCCGCCCCGCATACCGCCGTCCATATCGATTCCGTCTCGTGATCCACACCCCGCTCCGTATAAGTTCGTCCTAAAAAGATGATACACCCAATTGCAGGAAAGTCAAGGGCCATTCTGGGGAATGGCCCTTGACGGTCTCTCCTTATTTCCGGGCGGCGCTCTCCCGTCTCAGCAGTTCCCGCGTCACCTCATACACCCGCTGGGTAGAGGCCACGCTCAGCCGCTCCTTGACGGAATGGACATCGTGGAGCTCCGGGCCAAAGGACACCGCGTCCAGCCCCGGCAGCTTCTCGATGAAAAGGCCGCACTCCAGGCCGCCGTGGGTGGCCTCGATGGTCCCCTGCTTGCCGCAGACGGACTCGTAAGCCCCCAGCACCTCCTCCCGCAGGGCGGAATTCCGGTCGTACTGCCAGCCGGGGTAGTTGCCCC
>NZ_CAJULS010000247.1 GCF_910587525.1 uncultured Oscillibacter sp.
ATCCACCAGCGGGCATATAAAAAATACTTTGCCCGCACAAAAAAGGGCACCATGACCAAGCCGGACTTTTTGACATGGGAGATGGAGTCCGAGCGGCTCCGGGACGAGGCGCTGTCAGAGTATAACCGAGCAAAAACAGAGGACGAGAAGGCCGCTATTGCGGAACGGCTGCGTGAGGAACTGAACCGTCAGTGAGTGCAGCCCTATCTTTGGAGACGCTGGTGCAGAATATTTAACGAGGAGGAAGCGATATGTCTATTCTTGGCGCAGTGATCGTCCCTCACCCGCCGCTGATCATTCCCACAGTAGGACGTGGGCGGGAACAGGAGGTACAAGTTACCATTGATGCTTACCGGACTGCCGCAAAGCAAGTAGCGGCCTGGGAACCGGAGGTGCTCATCATCACCTCTCCCCACCAGATTATGTACGTCGACTATTTCCACATCTCCCCGGGCCAGGGCGCTGCCGAAGACATGTCCGCCTTCGGCACGGCCCAGACCAAACTGCGTTTGGAGCATAAAAGAAATCGGCGGATGGACTGTGCTATATGAACATCATTGGCCACGTTTTCAAGAAAATGAGGCTGTTATTTTTGTGTTCCATGTAAAGCTGCGGAGTCCTGCCAGTCGACAGAACTCCGCGGCTTTTTGCAGATCTTTTTAGTTGTTCGGAATCTGCTGTTCCCCATATCTCAAACAGCTTCCTGCTCTTCAGAGGATATTGCCGCCCGGCCCCGTTCCCCCTGTTATCTCACACTAAACAGCAGGTCGCCATAGTTGGGAAATGGCCAGTATTTCTTTGCGGTGACGGTCTCTGCCTCATCGCAAGCCCGGCGCAGCCGTTCCATCTGCGGCAGCACCCGGTCCCGGATGCGCTCGGACTCCGTCCTTATATCGCCGGCTCCTGCCAGTTCCTCCACCAGCCGCTCCAGCTCCGCTGTCCCGGTGTCAATCTGATCTGTGAGACCGGACAGCTTCTCTACCAACGCCATCTCATACGCACAGGCACAGCTGGGACTCAGCGCCTTTTTGCCGGCCGCTGCCCTTGCGGTGTCGGCAGCAAATGCCTGTATGGCGGGAAGGATCTCGGTACGGGCCATGTCCGCCATGGTCCTGGCCTCAATGAAAATGGTCTTACAGTAGTTGTCCAGCGTGACCTCGCAGCGGGAAACCAGTTCCGCCTTGGTATACACGCCGTGGGAGGTGAGCATATCCACGTTCTTCTGGTCCAGCAGATGGGGAACGCAGTCCGGCGTACTGGGGTAGTTCATCAGCCCCCTCTGACCGACAGCCGTCTCGATCCAGGCGGCATCGTAGCCGTTGCCGTTGAAGATAATCCGCTTGTGGTCACGAATGGTATCACGGATCAGGCCCTGCAGGGCGGATTCAAAGTCCCCTGTTCCCTCCAGCTGATCGGCAAAGCGCTTCAGGCTCTCGGCCATGGCGGCATTGAGCATAATGTTGGCACAGGCGATGGAGTCCGAGGAACCCACCATGCGGAATTCAAACTTATTTCCCGTAAAGGCAAAGGGCGAGGTTCGGTTGCGGTCAGTGGTATCCCGGCGGAACCGGGGCAGAACGTCCGCTCCCAGCTTCACCTTCCCCGCCTTCACGCCGGTGTAGGGCGCGTCATGCTCGATTGCGTCCAGAATGGCCGTCAGCTCCTCGCCCAGGAACATGGACACCACGGCGGGCGGAGCCTCGTTGGCTCCCAGTCTGTGGTCATTTCCGGCGGTAGCCACTGAGATGCGCAGAAGGTCCTGAAAGTCATCCACCGCCTGGATAACGGCGCACAAAAACAGCAGGAACTGGGCGTTTTCATAGGGCGTCTCTCCGGGAGAGAGGAGATTGACGCCGG
>NZ_CAJULS010000248.1 GCF_910587525.1 uncultured Oscillibacter sp.
CGGCCAGCACGGTACCGCTCGATGGGCCACCAGAGGCGAGATTGCCCGCACCTACGCACAGGTTGACTTTACCCCGGAGCGCTGGCGGGAGGGACGGGATCTGCCGGACAAGCAGGGCATTGTGGTAGGCTGTAAAAACCGAAAGCATACCACTACCGCCCTGGTGGATACCGGCGACGTACATGCCATTATGATCGGTGCGGCGGGTGTAGGCAAGACTGCGTACTGGCTCTATCCATGCCTGGAATATGCCTTGGCAAGCGGGATGTCATTCGCCTCAACGGATACAAAGGGCGACGTTTTTCGGAACTACGCAGGCATCGCCCGGGACTGCTACGGCTACCGGGTTTCCGTCATCGACCTGCGCAACCCTACGAAAAGCGATGGATTTAACCTCCTGCACCTTGTCAACAAATACGCCGATTTGTACAAGCAGGAGGGCAAGCTGGCCTACAAAGCCCGCGCAGAGAAGTACGCAAAAATCATCTCAAAGACCATCATCATGTCGGGCGGGGACAGCGCCAGTTATGGGCAAAATCAGTTTTTCTACGATGCAGCCGAGGGCCTTCTGACCTCGGCAATCCTGCTGGTGGCAGAGTTTTGCGAGCCTGCGGAACGCCACATTGTGTCCATTTTCAAGATCATCCAAGAGCTGCTTGCCCCCAGCGGCGTGAAAGGCAAAACCTTGTTCCACATCCTCATGGATTCCCTCCCGCCGGACCACAAGGCCCGCTGGTTTGCCGGGGCCGCCCTGTCCTCCAGCGAACAGGCCATGGCCTCCGTTATGTCCACGGCCCTGGCGCGGCTCAACAGTTTCTTAGACTCGGAAATGGAGCAGATCTTGTGTTTTGGCACAGCGGTAGACGCGGAAACCTTCTGCAACGAAAAGTCCGCGCTGTTCCTGGTGATGCCCGAGGAAGACCCCTCCAAGTTCTTCATGATCTCCCTGGTGATCCAGCAGCTCTACCGGGAGATCCTGGCCGTGGCCGACGAAAACGGCGGCAAGCTGAAGAACCGGGCGGTGTTCTTCGCTGACGAATTTGGCACTCTGCCAAAGATTGAGTCAGCAGAGATGATGTTTTCGGCCAGCCGCTCCCGCCGCCTGAGCATTGTGCCGGTCATTCAATCCCTGGGGCAGCTTGAGAAGAACTACGGCAAGGAGGGCGCGGAAATTATAATTGATAATACCCAATTGGTGCGACACGAAGTCGCGTAACAGAATCGCCTAAGAAGCTACCCTATCCATTTGGGGTAATCCTACCACAGCCTGCGCCGCTGGTAACGGCGGGGTGGGGAGCCTGTGGGACAATGTGGGAAAACTGCAAGCCTAATGTGGTCGTACTGCTAGGATAAGCGTGCCATGGAGAATGTAATGTAAACCGTTGCAGGGTCGTTATGTTGAACAGGCGAAATAAGGCTGGCGCTATATGGCGCAACCGCCTGAACCAAAAGGTGTTGGAGGCGGCCCGGGAGATTTAGTTGTATTCCGGGCAAATGGACATAGCCCTCCCGGCTCATAGACGGCTCCTAAAGCACGCATAATTATTCGTTACGCGGAACGTGGTAAGCCCTATGCGCTCCTTTCCAGAAATGGAAAGGTATCGACCCCGCAAGGGGAAGAAATGGCGCAGAGGGTAGAGGAACAGGATAAAAAGCGAATGCCTGCTCTGTAATGGGGCGGGATAGGGGTTCAAGATTTGCCTTGGCCTGAAAGGGTGCTGACTTATCCATAAATCATGTTTAGCATGATGGTATTTCATGGCAAGAAATGGAGGTAAACCTATGAACGCCAATCGACATGGGCGGCACGGACGAGGTTAAAAACATGGCCTACGTCCAC
>NZ_CAJULS010000249.1 GCF_910587525.1 uncultured Oscillibacter sp.
TCCCCGGCCTCCACCGTCTGGCCCACCCGCGCCAGCAGCTGGGAGTTGTGGCCGTACAGGGTAGACAGACCGTTGCCGTGGTCGATCATCACATAGTAGCCGTAGCCGCCCTGGTTGTAGGTGGACACGGTCACTGTTCCCGGCAGGGCGGCACGGACAGAGGTTCCGGTGGGCACCGCCAGATCCATTCCGCTGTGGCCCTTCCGTTCGCCGGTGAACGGGTCGCGGCGGTAGCCAAACTCCGAGGTGACCACGTTCCGCCAGTTCTCCCCGATGGGGGAGCAGAAGCCGTCCGCGCCGATGAAGGGTACATCCGACCCGTCAAAGCCGCTGCTGCCGCCCGCCGCGCCATATCGAATCAGGTTATAGATGCTGTCGGCGTTGCTCCGCTGCTCAGCGGCAGGCGCCACACCCATGGCGGCGATGTTCTGCCAGACAGTTCCCAGATCCTCGATGGGAATGGCCACAGAGTAGGTCTCCTCCGTCTCCTCCGGCGGGTCGCTGCCCTCCACGAGAACCGTGCGGATACGCTCCTCCCAGGTGACAAAGCAGTCCGCGAAGGACTGAGCGTCCCTATGGCTTTCGGCGCCGAAGTACAGAGCATAAAAAATCGCCTTGACGCGGATATCGTCAAGGCTTGTTTCTTCCTCTGTATTCTCGTTGATGGCAGCAATGGCAATATCCAGCTGGGCGAAGCTGGCGCGCATGGCCTCGATGCACAGCCGGTACTCCTCCGGGGTTTCCGCTGGAATGCCGATGGTATCGTAAAAACACAGTTCCACAGCGGTGATGTTGTGCTCGGTGGCGCCGGAGCCCAGAGCGCACAAAAAGGCGATGAGCAGGATGAGGGGGGAGAGGATCGCCACCAGCGTCCAGCCCACCGCTTTCCGTGCCTTTTCATCGGTCAGGATGATGGCGGCGGCCTTTGCTATCAGAGCCGGATTAGCCAAGGGTCATCCCTCCGTTCTCCTGGGCGGGCGCCTGCTCCACCTCTGCCTGCATCTCAGACCAGTGGTCCGCCAGTGCCTGGAGCGTTTCCTCATGGCCGGCGCAGGGCCGTGTCTGTGCCCACTGGCGGTACTGGTCGAAGTCCATGCCGCCGTCCAGCAGCAGCCTGCACACCTCCACCGCGTCGTTTTGGACACAGGCATGGAGCGCGCTGTAGTCGTTGACGTCCACCCACATCCGCTTTTCCAGAAGTTCTTCCGCGATCCAGCTGTCACGGCCCTCATAGGTCAGCATATGGAGTGTTCTTGCTGAACTGCCTCCTCCGGAGATCCCTTTTTCCACCAGCGCAGATAACGTGCGAAAGTCTTTGTCCATAGCAAACTGCTCCAGAAGGAAAGACGGCGCGGCGGCAATCTGCTCCTCGCCGCACCGCTTGATGATCTCCTTAGCAATGAAGCGATGGTCTGAGTGGGCGTAGGAGGCCATTTCGCCAAAGAAGGACGGCTCCAGCTGCGGCACGCTGGCCTGTGCCCTCACCATCATGGACAGGACCTTCTCCGGGTCGTTGATGTCGATGGCTCTCTTGCAGGCGTTACAGTACGCCGCGTAGTCGATATTGCACCTGTCCCGCATCAGCAGCTCCGTCATCTTCCGGCCCACGGCCCCCGGACGGCCAGCCGCCTCCACCAGCAGGGTCTCCTCCTGCTGGTACGGAACCTTGGCTGCGTACTTCTTGAAGGCTTCCAGTTCGCCGTCCTGGATCGCCAGCACAGCTTTGTCAAAGTCGCTCATCCGCAGAGGGCGCATTCCTACCGTGTTGACATACTCCGTGATGCTCCCGGTCATGCGGCGCAGGAGCTG
>NZ_CAJULS010000250.1 GCF_910587525.1 uncultured Oscillibacter sp.
GATAATATCGGTGGGAAAGATATAAGAGAGGTATTGTATTTCCTTGTATAGATAACTTCCAGTTTATCGGGCAGTCATCCTCTAATTGATGACTGCCCGCTTTGGATATTGTGACTAACCGGTTTGTCAAGCAGCATAGAGCAACACTAATCTGAAAAGGGAATGTGGACTTCCCCTTCTCTCATAGAGATTAGGGAGGAGGGATTCTATGCTGTCTGCCGCACTGCTGTTATTTGCCAACACACTGTTATTTTCCCTGCGCCTGTCCGGCGGCGGGTCATTTCCAAAACCCCTGTCCGCAGTTGAGGAACGCGAGTGGCTGGCCCGCTATGCCCAAGGCGACCCGGAGGCCAGAGACGTACTCATTGAACGAAACCTGCGCCTGGTGGCGCATATTATCAAGAAGGGTTGAAGCAAACGGAAGATTTTTCCCGGTCAAAAACGGCCCTCCAAGGGCCGCCGAATTTCAGATGGATATCCAAGTGCAGCACCTCCCTGGTGCTGCATTTTTTGACCACAATATGGTCCAAAATCGTGGCAACTAAGGCTGAATTGATGCCGTTTTGAAAGGACAGCTCCCGATCCAGCACCGACCGGATTTCTTCCAGCCGCGCCGCTGTCCGCCGGCCCTTTTCCGACTCCGCCTGAATGGCGGACCGTTTTTCCTCCAGGGTTTTGATCTGCTCGTTGAACCCGTCGTTGCGCCCCTTGAACTCCGCCATGGTGATAGCACCCTCAATGCTCATCTCCAGCAGGCGGTCTTTTTTTGCCTGGATGGCGGACAGGTCCTCCTCAATACGGCAGACATCTTGAGTGTAGTCGTGCTCGTCCGGGACGGCCTGAAGGACGGCAACCACCGCATCAACGATGGCTTGTTTCTTCCGGGCAAGCTGATTGAAAATATCGGCCATGATCTGGTCCAGCTCTTTCGTGCGCAGTTGGGGCGCGGTACACCCCGCCCGGCCGCGGTTCCGGTATACCCGGCACTGCCAAACCTCTTTTTCGCCTTTGGAGCTTCTCAGCACCTGCCGGTGGAAGCTGGTGCCGTGCTCCTCGCAGACGATCTTGCCGCTGTAGGGGTAGCGGTTGTGAAACTCCGCTCCGCTCTGGTGGGACATCATCTGCTGGCTGCGCCGCTTGTACAAGGCGTTGGCCCGGTCCCACAACTCCTCCGACACGATGGCCGGAATGGACGGGTCTGGGTACATGACCCACTCGCTCTCGTCCAGAAAGATTTTCCGCTTGCTGCGGTAGTCCACCGTCTGGGACTTGTTGGCGCAGTACCAGCCCTTGTATTTGGGATTGGACAAAATATGCCGGATGGTCAGGACGTTGAAGGCATTCCCCTTCCGGCTGGTGAAGCCCTCGTCATACAGCGTCTGGGAGATGCGCCGGATTCCCATCTGCTGGTTAGCGTAGAGGTCGAAAATCCGCCGTACTACCTGGGCTTCTTCCTCGTTGATAGTGAGCACACAATCCTTCTTGTCGTAGCCCCACAGCTTGTCGCTGCCCAGTACATGGCCGTTTTTAATGGCCTGCCGAAAGCCAAATTTCAGCCGTTCCGACAGCTTGCGCACCTCGTCCTGGGCCACACCAGCCATGACCACCAAACGAAACTCGCTGTCGCTGTCCAGGGTGTTGATGTTGTCGTTCTGGAACAGCACGCCCACGTCGTGCTCCAGCAGCTCCTGGGTGTACTTGATGCTGTCCAGTGTGGAACGGGAAAAGCGGGATATCTCCTTCGTGATGATGAAGTCAAACCGCCCCG
>NZ_CAJULS010000251.1 GCF_910587525.1 uncultured Oscillibacter sp.
CGGCACAGGCGGCTGAGGACGGCCCCCAGGAAGGTGTCCCCCGCCCCGTTGGTATCCGCCACCTTCACGGCAACGCCGGGCTGGCGCCAGGCCTGGCCCCGCCAGCGGCAGAACACGCCGCTGCCCCCCAGGGTCACCAGCACCAGAGAGACCCCCTGCTCCTCCAAAAGCCGGCTGCCCTCTTCCAAACCGGAAGTACCGGTGAGCAGGGGCAGCTCCTCCTCCGCCAGCTTGATGATGTCCACCATAGGCAGGGGAATACGCATCCATTCCACGGCGTCGGCTTCACTGGCCCAGAGGGCGGGACGGTAGTTGGGGTCATAGCTCACCACACGGCCGTTCTTATGGGCGGTCCGGGCGGCAAAGATGGTGGCATTGCGGGCCAGGCCCGGCGTCAGGCTCACGGAGCCGAAGTGCAGAATCTTGCTGTCCAGCACCGCGGCCTCGTCCACCTCCTCCGGCGTCAGCTCCTGGTCGGCGCCCCGGACAAAGCGGAAATCCCGCTCCCCGGCAGCGTCCACCGAGACAATGGCCATGGTAGTGGCCTGCCGGCCGGTGAGAAGGCCGGCGCAGTTCACGCCGCTGTCCTCCAGCACCTGGCGCAGGTACGCCCCAAAGCCGTCCTTTCCCGCCTTGCCCCAGAAGGCGGTCCCGGCTCCCAGCCGGGAGGCGGCCACCGCCACATTGGCGGGCGCTCCGCCGGGATTGGCGTCAAACTGCGGAATACCGGCCCCGCTGACGCCGGTCTGAGTCAGATCAACTAAAATTTCACCAATGGTCGTAATATCCGTCATAACGGCCTCCTCAAAAGATGCCGCGCTCTCCGGCGAAGCCGGTTTTGCGGCTGTCCTGTCATTTTGGCAGTATAGCACAGGAACCGCTCCAGCGCAAGGGCACCGGCCGGGCCGGAGAAGATCTCCCTCGTCGCCGGGCGTCACCGCCGCCGGCCTATATACCGGCACACCCGCTCCCGGTATTCCAGGTACTCCGCGCCGAAGGCCTCCGCCAGAAACCTCTCCTCTACCTCCACAACTTGCAGATGAAGCATCACGACGGCCAGGACCGACACCACCAGCAGCACCCAATTGCAGAACATCGCCGCCATACCGGTGTACAGGAGGTCAAACCCCAGAAAGGCGGGATTCCGGCTGAATTGGTAGATGCCCCGGGTCACAAGGGCCGTCCTCTCCTCCCTGGCCACGCCCGCCAGCTGTCCTCCATGGTCACCACAGAGGCGATAAACACCGCTGTACCCAGGACCGCCGCAAAAGCTCCCACGATCCGTGCCGGCAGCGGGAACATACTGGTATTTCTGAGGACGCTCACCGCCTCCGCGGCGGCCGTGCCCCAGGCGGCGGCCTTCACCGCCAGCTCGATGACCCTGGCCGCGCCCGTCTTCCCCCTGCCCATCTGGTCGGTCCTGATGCCCTTTTTCCGCTGGGCCATCATCTTTACGATATAACACCCGTAAAACAGCAGCATCAGCGCCGCACCGGTCATCTGAAATCCCATTGTGTCTCCCCCTTCGCAGGCTCCGGCCTGTTTTTTATTATACCACAGGCAGTGGACGGCTTGCAATACCGCCGCCGATGGAGTAGACTGTACCTAGGGCAGTTCCCAGAAATCATGAAAAAAAGAAAGCGGGGACGGGGAATGCAGAGCAAGGCGGAGGACGCGGGCGGGCTGACGCCCGCCAAGGCCGGCAACGCAGCTATGCCTTTCCCGGACCGCTGAACTTTTCTCAGTATTTTGGGAAAT
>NZ_CAJULS010000252.1 GCF_910587525.1 uncultured Oscillibacter sp.
GCGTTCTTCGCTTTCTCGATTTTCTCCACTTCGTT
Organism: uncultured Oscillibacter sp.; assembly: GCF_910587525.1. GTDB lineage: Bacteria > Bacillota > Clostridia > Oscillospirales > Oscillospiraceae > Oscillibacter. The sequence continues at coordinate 36 of NZ_CAJULS010000252.1, forward strand.
CCATAAAACCGCCCTGTCCGCATACTCGGCGGGGGCGTGGTCGGGGAGTAAAATCTCGGTGTGGACTACGCCGCCCTTATGGGTGTAGTCGTGGGTCATTCCGTCAAACTCATCCGGCTATACAATGGCTCACGGGTCAATTACAGCATACTCCCGCAGCTTCTGTAAACCCCCTCCCGGGAAATTTCCCCCATACCGAAACTCCCTCACGAGGAATTCCGCTGATACTCGAAGTACAGTACGGCTCCGTCCACAGAGACGTTCCCCTCCCTGCTCTGCCCCACGGAGATGCTCACACTGTCCAGCAGGCAGCGGTAGGCGCTGCCGCACAGCTGCTCCAGGATATCCCGGGCCGATTCGTAGCTGCGGCTGGTGAAGCTCAGGGAGATGCTCCGCCGGACGATGGACTGCGACGTGTCCACCATACCGAAGGACAGGCTGTAATCCTCAGCACCGGAGAGGATGGTGTGCAGCTCAAACATCACCGGCTGGAGATTGTCGTAATCGGCGATGGCCACCGGCTCCGCGCCGTCCGCGAAGAGGGCCTCCAGCTCCCGCTCCATGCGGCGCTTCTCCTCTACCTTAAGCCGGGCGGCCTCAAGCTCCACCCGGCAGAGTTCCGTCTCGGACAGGGCTGTGTCCCGCCGGGCCGTCATGGGCATGCAAAACAGCATCACATAGCCGCTGACAAGGGCAATCACCGCCAGAAGACCCAGCAGAATCCACTCCCGGACCGTCAGTTTTCTGTTCACTCCCCGCTCCCCTCCTTCTGCAGCTGAATAAACACGCTGGCCTGCACCTGCGCACCGGCGCCCTCCGTGGTGGAGGCCGTGTTGACCCGGGTGGACGCCACAATGGGCGAGGCCTCCAGTGTCCGCACGATCTGTGCGGTCTGAGCCAGCGTAACGCCGGAAAACTGGAGCTGCACCGCGTCGCCACTGACGGAGACGGTGTTCAGCTTCGCCTGGGTCCCCAGTGCGCCGTCCAGCAGGTCCAGCACCTCCATGCGGTCGATGTGGGTCTGCTCCTCCTCTGTGGCGGAGTAAAGGCTGTACTGCTCCCGCACCCGGCCGTAATCCGCCAGCTCCGCCATGACGCCCTCCAGCCGGGTCTGCTCGAGAGTCAAAACCTGCTCCGCGTCCCGGGTCTCCGCCCAGAGGTCATACACCATTACCTTGGCAAGACCCAGCAGGCACGTCAGGACAAAGAGAATATACAGCGCGGCGGTGGCGGGCTTTGTGGTGCGGTCCGGCTTATAGTAGAGGTTCATGGACCGCTTGATCGGGTAGTCCGCTTTTCGTCTGCTCATCTTGTCCCTCCCATGGCCGCTCCTGCGGCGAATACACCGGCCGGCACGTCTCCCGCCGCGCCGGGCAGCAGAGTCTCCGGGTCCAGCAGGGGCAGTCCCACGGTGGATTCGATGGCCTGCCGCAGGACGGGCAGCGCCGTACCACCCCCCACCAGATAGACCCCCTCCAAATTGCTGGAGCGGTATGTAAACTGGTAGAAATTCACCACCTTCAAAATCTCCACCGCGATGCGCTCGCACACCTCCGCCAGAACGGGCAGGGTCTGGACATTCTGGAAGTTAGTGGTCTTATAGGTGTTGGAGAGGAACGCGTCCACTCCCAGTTCATCCCCCACCGCCAGGTCCAGATTCCGGCCGCCCAGGGCGATCTGCCGGGTGGCCTGGACCCGGTCCCGCCAGACCACCGTGA
>NZ_CAJULS010000253.1 GCF_910587525.1 uncultured Oscillibacter sp.
TGGGACTTCCGCAGGGACCGGACAGCCAAAACCACAACGGCAATCAGTACGGCGATCACGATGATATTTCCCAAGATAGTAGGCATAACCAGTCGCTCCTTTCCCCGTTGGTTATCTTGCGGCAGCGGCCACAGAGCTTAACTGGCGGGAGCGGTCCTCCCCCTGATAGCCCTTGCGGACCAGCAGATAGATGATCGCGGCCAGAGCGGCCAGAGCAACCACCGTCCACACACCGAAGGTCACAGCTCCGGTGAACAGGCCACCCAACTGGTAGACGATCAGAGAGGCTACATAGGCAAAACCGCACATATATCCGATAGCGGCCCAGGTCCACTTGGCGTTGTTCATTTCCCGCTTGATGGCGCCCATAGCGGCGAAGCAGGGGGCGCACAGCAGGTTGAACACCATAAAGGAGTAGGCGGAGGCGGCGGTAAAGGCCATGGCAATGTTGGCAATCAGGTCACCGGGGTAGAACACCTGCATGGTGCTGACCACTTCCTCCTTGGCGATCAGGCCGGTGATGGTCGCCACAGCGGCCTGCCAGTTCCCGAAGCCAAGAGGAATGAAGATTACTGCGATCACGCTGCCCACCGCAGCCAGCAGGGAGGCGTCGCTGTCCTCCACCCAGCCAAAGCCGCCGTCCGCAAAGCCGAAATTGCTGAGGAACCAGAGGATAATGGTGGACAGGAGAATGATGGTTCCGGCCCGCTTGATGAAGGACCAGCCCCGCTCCCACATGGAGCGCAGGACGTTACTGGCAGAGGGGGCGTGGTAGGCGGGCAGCTCCATGACAAAGGGGGCGGGTTCCCCGGCGAACGCCTTGAACTTTTTCAGCATGATACCGGAGATCACCACAGCGGCCACGCCGATGAAGTAGGCGGAGGTAGCAACCAAAGCGGAGCCGCCGAACAGCGCCCCGGCGAACAGGGCAATGATGGGCATTTTGGCCCCGCAGGGGATGAATCCGGTGGTCATGATGGTCATTTTCCGGTCACGATCCTGTTCGATGGTCCGGGATGCCATGATACCGGGAACACCGCAGCCGGTGGCTACCAGCATGGGGATGAAGCTCTTGCCGGACAGGCCGAAGCGGCGGAAGATGCGGTCCATGATGAAGGCAATCCGGGCCATATAGCCCACGTCCTCCAAAATGGCCAGCAGCAGGAACAGCACCAGCATCTGGGGCACGAAGCCCAGGACAGCGCCCACGCCGCCCACAATGCCGTCCAGGATCAGGGACGCCAGCACACCGCTGACCCCCATGGTATCCAGCAGGCCCTCTACCAATACTGGCAGGCCGGGGACCCAAGTTCCATAGCTGGCGGGGTCAGGTTCCTCCACGTTAAGGGCCTCGGCATAACTCTCCGATGTGACCTCCAGGGCGATGGTCTCCCCGGCCTCGTCATCGTACAGATAGGCTTCCGTCTCTCCGGCCTCGTAGGCGGCGATGATGGCGTCCGCCTCCTCAAACGCGCCCGCGGCCTCGTCATAGCCGTCCACGTCGGAGCCGGAGAAGGGCAGGAACCAGCCGTCCCCAAACAGGCCGTCGTTGGCCCAATCGGTAGCGGCGGTGCCGATGGAGATGCCCCAGCCGCCCATGGCCAGAGCGTACACCAGGAACATCACCGCCACAAAGATGGGCAGGGCCAGGATACGGTTGGTGACGATCTGGTCGATTTTGTCAGAGACGGACAAACTGCCCTTGGCCGCTTTCTTCTTCACGGCCTTGGTGACCACAGAGTTGATGTAGGA
>NZ_CAJULS010000254.1 GCF_910587525.1 uncultured Oscillibacter sp.
GGATGATTTCAAAGAATTCCTGGAACTGCCTGGTACGCCCCAGGAACAGGAGTGGTTGAAGGAGCAGCTGGAGACGTTAAGCGTCCGGGAGAGCTACGCCCTCGCCGCCGTCTCGATGGGGTATCCACCCGAAAAGGCGGCTGACGCCATCAAGAGTATTTTGAGCCTGCCCGACTGCACGCTCCATCCGGCTGGGAGCTATGAGGATTTGGGCAAGTACAGCCAGAAAGGAGCGGCCAGCCTGCCGGAGGACGTCCTGCCCTATGTGGATTTTGATCACATCGGGCAGGAGTTTGAGGATGAGCACCCCGGACTGTTCATCGGAGGCTATTATGTGGAATATCCGAAAAAGGCAGCAGAACCAGCTTACTCCGGAAAGAACGCGTTTTTGCCGGAGGACAGCGATTGGAGCGTCAAGCTGAAGCTGGCCTCCCCTGCGGTCCCCGAGGGCGTGTGGCTCCGTCTGCCGGGATATGACGGCAAAATGGCGGAGGACGCGGACGAGGTCGTGCTGGCACTGGACGAGCTGCGGGTCAAGTCTCTGGAGGACTGCACTCTGCTGGAAGCCCGGTGTATTCTCCCCGAGGCCGGAGACCTTACGAAGCAGTATTCCAGCATTACCGATCTGGTTCGGGATGGGGATAATCTCGGCTATGTTCTGGCTGAGCAGGGTCAGGGCAAAGCGCACTGGCTGGACAAGTTTGCCGCCGCTTTGGAGTATGAAGACTGCCGTACCCTGAAATTTGCCCTGGACATCGCGCAGAACCTCCACTGCTACGAGTGGGTACCCCGTGACGGTGTAAAGGAATTTGCCGCAAACAACTTGCGCACCTATCATGTACCGGAGGAGCTGATCCAGTCCGGTAATATTGATCTGGACGCCTATGCGGAAGATCTGCTGGAGAGTTCCGGATACATGGAGGCCGGCAGTGAAACCGGCTATCTGACGCGCAACGGCAGGGAATTTGTCCGTGATTTTACTGCCCCGGCCCAGCAGGATGTGCTGAAAGCCGTCCCCATGCTGGAGAAGATGTCCAGCCAGGCCGCCCCGGAGGATGCTGCCGCAGCCAGAGCCGCCATTGCGGAGGCTCTGGCCGGGCGCGGCGAATGCGGCCTCCGGCAGCTCCAGGCGGCGATGGAATCGGAGGACTGTGCCAGTCTGGAGGAGGCGGTGGAGATCGCCGGCCGCCTGGACAGCTATGAGTTCGTAGAGATCGGCAGCTTCCGGGAGAAGGCAGAGAAAGAACTGCTGGAGAAGGGCCTGGACAAAAAGGTGATCGACCGCTGCGTCGACTTCACCGCCTACGCCGCCCTGACCCACGAGTTCGAGAGCATCTACACATCCGGCAGCACCGGACTGTACGTCCACAGGAATGAGGCCATGTCCCGGCCTGAGCAGGGCATGACCATGCAGTGAAAGGAAGAGGTAAATTGTTACTGATCGAGCCTGGAAAGCCCCGTGTGCGGCATTTTATCATGGGGCACATGCGAAACCCCGGATCGCCGCTCTCAAGAAAACTCCAGTCCTGTCCCGCGCTGGCCTGTATTGCCGGAAATATCCCTCCGAAAAAACTCAAGGGCTGGAACTTTTCAGATGAGTTCTATCACGCGCGGTTCAAGGAGATACGGCTTTGTCTGCACGGACTCATCGGACATGGGGCCTGTCTCGCCGCTCATGGCAGCGGTGAACAACTCCCTGCCCTGCGGGATTTTATCTGCGGTCTTGCGGCGTTTTGGCCTGACCCC
>NZ_CAJULS010000255.1 GCF_910587525.1 uncultured Oscillibacter sp.
GTTCAGAGTGCCCAAAAGTGTTGAGGAATTGATTTTTGACGCAGAACAGCGAGAACTTCTCCGCAAGACTATTTCAGTCCTCCCTGAAATCCAGCGACAGCGGTTTCTGCTTTGCCATGAATATAACTTCAACTACCGCCAGATTAAGGTGGCCCAGGGGATAATCTCCACCATCAATGACAGCCTCCGGGCTGTCGGTGCTCACCAATACCACCCTGCCTGCCGAGATGGTGACCATCATCGAGAACGCGGGCTTCCTGGAGAGCATCCCCCTGTGGGCAGTAACGCTCATTAGGGGGCTTTTTATCTGGGTATTGTCCTTTGTAATAATCCTCAGCGTTTATGGACGCTTCTTCAAGCTGTATTGGAAAAAGTTTTCTCAAAAGTTATGCCGCCGTTTGTTTGGAGGGCTGTATGATCGTGCCAGCCTGTGTGATCTTCTCGGGCCTCGCCTCCACGCCGCCCGCCAGGGCTGTGCGTGCCTGATACCAGCCGCGGAACGCGGTGAGCATCAGGACTGCGTAGAGTATGGGATACCCAAGCGGAGTTTCCGGGCCAGACGGAACAGGATGGGCAGCATAGACAGCCCGATGCCTAAAATCATAAACATCGTTGCCACAACCTCCTCTGAAATAGTTTGTGGCATCTTACCATAGGCAGGCGGACCTTGCAACGGTCTGTCTGCCGATTCTTGCAATGAAGGAGAGTGTATGAAAAAAGAAGAATTTGAACAGCAGATCCAAGCAATGATCCCCTGTCCCTCCCCGGAGACAACCGCCAACCTTTACGAGCTGGGGCTGGACACCATGGATGAGGAGGGGCCGCAGAGCATCCTCGCCGCTTTTGATTTCATTGCCCGGAATTTTGACCGGAGCGTACTGCAGAGCGCCTATGAGATCATCTGTCACGGCTCCGCCGCGCTGCCGGGAGAGATGGTCGCCGCCGCCGTTTTTCTGCAAAATGGAGATACCCCGGCCCGTATGTCCCAAATGGCGGAGCAGGGCTATCTGATGTGCTTCCACACGCCAAAGGTGATGGGCGAGGCCAGTCCACTGGCAATCTGCACGGTGATCGAGGGCGGAAAAAAGCAGGCTCTCTACTCGACACAATTCGGAACCTTTGAGCCGGAGGAAGTATTTTCCTGCGCGAAGCGATACGCCGGGCAGCAGGGTGTCTCCGTGACACAGGCGTTACAATGTGCTGCTGTTGACGGAAGAATCGGAATGGAGCCGCATGAGGGGCAGAAGATCATGACTGCGCGCTGGCCTGAGATGACAGAAGCTCTGTCCGCCATTTTTGAGCGCTGTCCCGCTGTTGCGGCGCACGTCACTTTCGATGTAGAACGGGACTGTGTCTCCGTGAAGTACAATTTCCGCTGGGAAAAATCTCTGCAGCCCAAACGGCGGGAGAACAGCGGAAAGTCCAAGAAGAATATGACAAGATAGGAGGTGGCCTCATTGGAAGTCCGCATCAACAAAGAAGTCCGGGACTATCAGGAAAGCCTGTTCTTCGGCCTGTCCCTGCGGCAGTTCCTGTTCGCCCTGCTGGCTGTGCTGGTGGCGGTGGGGCTGTATTTCGGCCTGCGCAATGTGGTGGGCAGCGGGGAGATCGGCTGGATCTGCGTCCTGGCGGCGTTCCCCTTCGCCCTGTGCGGCTTTTTCACTTACAACGGCATGACCTTTGAAAAGTTCCTCCTCGCCGTCATCCGCTCGGAGCTGC
>NZ_CAJULS010000256.1 GCF_910587525.1 uncultured Oscillibacter sp.
GCTTTTGCAGGAGCTGGAACTGCCGCCTGTACCGCTCTGTCTCGCTGAGCTGCTGAATCGTCAAAATGGTGGCGGCGGTCATGGTCAGCGCCAGGGCCAGATAGAACAGGGGAAACGCAATGTCGGCGGTCCAGGCCGCCGCGTCCGACTCCTCCATCGCTTTGGCGCGGATGGTGTCATAGCTCCGGGTTAGGTCCTGCTCTTCCAATTTATGATGAATCTCATATAGGCCGTAGAACTGCTCTTTAGTCACTGGCTGGACCGTCTTCGCCGCGTAGGCATAGTGATGGACCGGAAGGCCCTCCGCCACATCGTCCGGCACCACAAGGGTGAACTGGGTCCCGTTGCTCGCGTTGTAGTCCTGCATCAGGTGTTCCGTATGCACACCGCCGAGGGTCAGCTGAGCGCTGCCCACAGAGAGAGGCTGGGGATAACCCGCCAGATGCTCTTCCAGGTAGGACCAGCAGTGGATCAGATAGTGCCCCGGCTCAAGCTCCGCCGGGGAATATCCCGCGATGGCCCGCAACGCCGAATAGTCGCTGTACCGCAGCACCGGGTCCCGCTCATAGTAGCGGAAATAGTCCCTCTCATGCTCTTCCACGTAGTCCAGTATCTGGCTGTCTCCGGTCTGGTAAACACGGTAGCGCAGAGACTGTTCCACTGGGATATTCGCCTGAATGGAATCGAAATAGTCCTCGCTGAGGGGCGTGTCGTCTTCACTGCCGAGGTACAGATCAAAGCAGCCGCTCTCTGCCGCCCGGCTCTCAAAAAGCCCGCGGAACATCAGTCCAGCCCCCTCGGAGATGATCGTGGCCGTGAAAACGAGGGAGATTACCGCCATGATGACGCCCATAGTGGCCAGCTTGGCAGTGAGGGTGCGGAAGATCAGCAGGTTCTGCCCCCGGTACTTCCGGGCGGGGCGCCTGGCGAAAAAGTCCGGTACTCCGGAGGCGAAACTAAGGAAAAACGCAAATAGAGCGAAAATCACGCACCCAGCTCCAATGACTGCCGGGGCCAGCACAGGCGTCATCAGCAATACGGTTCCTATGATACCCAGCACGATGGAAAGGACGAACAGTGTCCACCGGTTTTTGCCCGTCTGAATGACTGCTCCCTCGTTGACCTGGTCCACATAGATCAGGTCGTGGATGGCCGCCCTGCGGATGCGCTTCCGGCTCCGGTTCAGGGCAAAGAGGTAGATCAGCGCAAAATAGAGGACTGTCAGGCCCGCTGCCGGGAGAGATAGAGTCAAGGCAAAGCGGTAAGGCAGTCTGAACAGGGCGAATAAAACGGCCCGCAGCATCTGGTATAGCAGACTGCCCAGGGCGGCCCCCAGCACCAGGGCACAGCCGCCCACGGCCAGATTTTCCAGAAAGAACAGCCGGGCCACCTGTCGGTTCTCCAAACCGATGAGCAGATAGAGCCCCAGCTCCCGGTCTCGGCGGGAGAGCATAAAGTCTGTGGCGTAGCTCACCAGCCAGCCAAAGACGCACACCACCACAATACTGGCCAGGACCAGCGTCAGGCGGAGACTGGAGAGGCTTGCGGAGAGGCTCCGGACCTCCTGGGAGAACACCAGGCCGTTGAAGGCGTACAGCAGCGCCGCCGCCATGACTACGGTGACGAAGTATACCAGGTAATCCCGGGCCTGCCGCCGGGCGTTGCGCAGGGAGAGCTCAGATAACGTCACTGACATCACCCCCCAGCGCGG
>NZ_CAJULS010000257.1 GCF_910587525.1 uncultured Oscillibacter sp.
ACCCTCGGTTCTCCGCCAGGGCGCAATAACCCCCTGGCGGAGAACTTATATTTTTCGCACTACTTCAGCCGGTACAAATTTGAGCTGAGGCTTCCATTCTCACGAAAGCGCCGCTCCTTGGAGATTAGCTCCGCCCTGCACAGATCGTCCAAGGCCCGCTTGACGGTGGAGCGGGACATCCGCAGCTCGGCGGAAATCGTGCGTATTCCCGGCCAGCACTTGCCCTCGCTGTCGGCATGATCCTTCAGGTACATATACACAGCCCTGGCCCGGTGGTTCAGATCGGATTGATAGATCTTCTCAAAGTATCCCATAGACTACTCCTGCCCCCCATCTGTGCGGACAACCACAGGGGGAGGCGGCTCCCGCCTGGTGCGTCTGGCCTGAGCGTAGGACGCGCCGCCTCTGGCAGTTGGAGTTTTCGGAGGAACCGGGGGAGCGGGAGGGGTATCGCTCTCCGCTGGCTGTGCGTGGTGACAGCGGAAGATCGCCTGCTCCAGCTCCTGCTTGTTGGCATAGGCCACGGTACGCGCGGCCCGCTCCGGCAGCAGGTACGGATCACCGAAGGAGATGCCCCAGTCCAGGAAGAGCCTGAGCCGTGTCTGCATGGGGTGCGTCCCCGTCTTCATCACTACAAACTGGCCCTTTGGGATGGACTTCAGCTCATCCGGCGTCATGAGAGGCCGCTCCATCATCTGGAGGGAGCGGCTGGCGCTGTCTTTTCCGCCGCCCTTGCTCACCGAACCGCTCATGACGGTGCGGCTGCCCAGGGCCTTGGACAGCACCTCGGCGGTCTGGGAGTTGGGAGCGAAGCCGCCGAAGATCGTGTCCTGTGTATTGTCTACTATGATCTCCGCGCCCTCCTTGCCGTAGTTCTTCTCCAACTGGGCAAGGCTCTGGATGATCGGCACCAGAGTCAGTTTGCGGGAGCGGCCAGCGCTGAACAGAGGCAGGATGTCGAAGGCGGGCATGGTGCCCAGCTCATCGCAGAACAGCACCACCCGGTTGGGCAGCTTGCCGCCGTTCTCGTCCGCCACGGAGAACAGCTCACGGGAGAGTGTCTGGATCATCAGGCCAGCCATGAAGTTCTTGCTGGGGTCTTCTTCCGGCAGAACGAGGAAGATGGCGGACTTCTGGGAGGCAAAGGCTTCCGCGTCAATGGCGCTGTCGAAGCACAGCACCTGCTCCAGCTCGGAGTCCAGGAAGGCGTTCAGCCTGGACAGCACCGTGGACATGACCGAGGCCATGGCCTGTTCCGCCGAGTTGAGAGCGGCTCCGGCGAACCACCGGGCCTTGTGCGTGTCGGGGAGTGTGTCCATCATGACCTGAAAGCCGTTCTTGCCCTTGGCGGTCTTGCTGGGCGCCAGCAGATCCTGCACCAGCTTGAACACGCTGACGATGTGCCGCCGCTCCTGGGGAGCCTCCTCTGTAGGCGGCAGATACTCCGCCAGCAGGAGAACGACTGCTGTAAGCAGTCCCTCAGCAGAATCGTAAAAGAACTGGTTCTGCCCATAATTACCGGCATCACCTTCTGGGTTTATGATGGTTTTCGCTAATATTTTTGCGTACTTCTCCGCCTTGGCTCTCGCCGCCAGATTGGACGGCTGCTCCCGGCAGATGTCCATGTAACGGTTGATGAGCGTGAGGAGGTTGTACCCGTCTGACCTGGT
>NZ_CAJULS010000258.1 GCF_910587525.1 uncultured Oscillibacter sp.
AAGCCCTCCCAGGCGGCCCCCGCCGCCAGCAGCACACTGCCTGGGCTGGCCTTGAACTGCTCCGTGGTATGGATTGCGCTGCGGCCCATGGTGAACAGAGGGTAACGCAGGCCGTGGTTTGGCAGTCGCTCCTTCACCGCCGACATGGCGGCATAAGACGTGAACAGCGCCAGGGCGTGGCCCTGGGCCGCGTCCAGCAGGGCGGCGATCTCCTTTGCCAGCTCGTCATAATAGGCTGCGGACTTTTGCCTGGGTGGAACCTGCGGTAAGTACAGCAGACAATTCTGCTGGTAGTCGAAGGGCGAAGGGGCCACGGACTCCGTGACACGGCTGTCGGTCAGCAGGCCCGTTTCTTCTTTGAAGCGCCGGAAGTCCTCGCCTACGGCCAGGGTAGCGGAGGTGAGGATGGCGGGCCGCTCCTGCCGCCAGAGCGTCTGGCGGAGCTGGGCGGTCAGATCGGAAATGGTGGCGCACAGCATGGTGCCGCCGTGGGCGTCCTCCTCGGTGTAGAAGACCATATCCGGGTGGCCCTGGTGAAACAGGGCCACGCTGGAGGAGACGTTCTTCAGCCGCCTGCGGGTGGCAGGCGTGAGCAGGCCGTGGAGCTGCCGGTCGATCACCGTCAGGCTCCGCTCCGGTGCGGCCAGCGATGTTTTGTAGTGGACGAAGGGCCTGTCCTCCGGCGGGCGGTCCAGCTTCCGCAGCAGGCCCTTGGCGCTGTTGTTCAGGACTTCTGCAGCCAGCAGGAAGCGTTCCCCTCGCAGACTGTGGGTGAGCGCACGGATGTCCTCCGCAGCCAGGGTCACCCCGAACATCTGGCGGGCTGTCTCCGGCAGCTTGTGGGCCTCGTCCACGATGAGGGCGCAGGTGTCCGGCAGGATGGGCTTTCGCCCGCTGCCCCGGTGGATGGCGTCCGCCAGCAGCAGGTTGTGGTTGCAGATCTGGAAAAGATACCGCCCGGAATCGCACTTCTCCAAAAAGGAACGATACCGGCAGGTCTCCTGCGAACAGTTGCAGATCTGGGGGACGCAGACACGTTCCCGGTCATAGTGGCTGAGATGGGCGATCTCGTCCATGTCCAGCTCATTCCGCAGCGCAAGCAGGGCATTCCCGGCCCTCCAGTTTTTCTTTCGGAGATCCAACTGGCCCAGCCGCCGTTCCAGACGGTCATCGCAGACATAGTGGGACTTTCCCTTGCGGATCACCGCCTGGAGGGGCTGTGTAATCATGCCGTCCTCCGCCAGCAGGCTGGATAGCAGGGGGAGATATTCGTCCCGCGCCGCAGTTTGGAGGGCAATGCTGGAGGTGGAGATCAAAATAGGCCGGACGGGGAACCCGCTGGCGGCGCGGAAGCGGTGGTACACCGTCCCCGCCGCCAGATAGGCGTAGGTCTTGCCAATCCCCGTCCCGGCGTCGCACAGGGCGATGCCACCCTCCAGCATGGCGTTGAGCATTTGGTGGCAAAGGGCCACCTGGGCGGGACGCTCCGCCATGTTCCGGGTGGGGAGAAGGTCTTTGAATATGTGGTCGATCTCGTTATGGGCGTTTTGCCTGTTATTGTCGTAATTCATCCGTAAAATTCCCCTTGATGGTTCATTTTTTCGTAGGTACTCATCGTATTCTCAGCTCGACCCCCGATGAGATATAGGGAACAGTAAC
>NZ_CAJULS010000259.1 GCF_910587525.1 uncultured Oscillibacter sp.
TGGAGCCGTAATAGGATTTCCAGTTCAAGCGCGCGAACCGTTTTTGGCCGCGTTCTGCGGCCCGTCCAAAGAACGGCATTCTTTGGCTTGAGAATTTTCGTACAAACCCGCCGGCAAGCGCCTCACAGAACGGGCGCGGTGTCCCAAATGGTGACGCCGCGCCCGCTTTGTGCATGGCGGCGGGGCGGGGCGGGGGCTATCATACCCACAGCAAACCCTGCGTAAAGGAGTCGGATCTGCCGCTGTGAAACCGAACAAGCACTGGATCAAATACCTGCCCCTGGCGCTGATGCTGGCCTGTGCCGCGCTGTTTCTCCTGGCGGGCGCCGGCCTGGGGACGGAGGACCTTCTCCGCTGGTCCCCCGCCGACCCCTGGCTGGCGGCCCTGTTTCTGGTGGTGCTGTACGGGGTGAAGAGCATGACGGTGTTCTTCCCCCTGGCGGCGCTGTACCTGGCGGGCGGACTGCTGTTCCCCCTGCCGGCGGCCCTGGCGGTCAACCTGACCGGGCTGACGGTGTGCGCCGCGGCGCCCTACCTGGTCGGCCGCTGCTCGGCGGCGGACACCCTGGCGCGCCTGCGGGAGAAATACCCCAAGCTGTCCGCCCTGGAGGGGCTGCGGCGGGAGAACCATTTCCTCTTCGCCGTGCTGGCCCGGTCGGTGGGCGTCCTGCCTGGGGACGTGGTGAGCCTCTACTTCGGGGCGGTGCGCGTGCCCTTTCTCCCCTACCTGGCCGGGAGCCTGCTGGGGCTGGCCCCCACCATGGCGGCGGTGAGCATCATGGGCAGCAGCTCCCCCTTCTCCCCGGCCTTTCTCATCGCGGGGGGCTGTGATCTGGTCCTCGCCGCCGGCTCTCTGCTCATCTGCCGGCGGATGCTGCGGATGCGGGAGAAGTAGGGCAGCCATACTTTTTCTTGAAAGAAAAAGTATCAAAAAGAACTTTGTTTCGGGCCTGGGCCCACTGCTGTTCCCAGATTTCCGCCCGGTGACGAGCATATACGCTTCATTACGCACAGCCGCCTTCCCAGGATTTCCTGGAGAAGGCGGCATTCTACATATTGAAAACCCGCAGTTCTTGTTGTATACTATAGGCAAGGTTTTCAGCGGGGGGAGGCGACGGGCGTGGAGCTGCTGGTGAAGCCGGAGCAGGCCGGGCGGACGGTCAAAAGCCTGCTGAAGGGGGAGCTGGGCCTCTCCACCGCCCGCATCGCCCGCCTGAAGCGGACGGAGACCGGGCTGACGGTCAACGGCGTCCGGGTGTTCACCAGCGCGGTGCTGCGCGCCGGCGACCGGCTGGCGGTGGACCTGCCGGCGGCGGAGCGGCCCACCGCCGTCCGTCCGGCGGCCATGGAGCTGGACGTCCGCTGGGAGGACGAGCACCTGCTCATCCTGAACAAGAGCGCGCCCCTGGCGGTGATCCCCTCCTCCCTCTCCCCCGGCGAACCCACGCTGGCGGAGGGGCTGGCCCACTACCTGGGCCCGGGCTTCTCCTTTCACCCGGTAAACCGGCTGGACCGGGGCACCACGGGCCTCATGGCCGTGGCCAAAAACGGCTGGGTACACGACATCCTGCGCCGCCAACTCCACAGCGGGGCTTTCTCCCGGCGGTATCTGGCCATCTGCGTGGGTGTGCCCCAGCCCCCGTCAGGGACG
>NZ_CAJULS010000260.1 GCF_910587525.1 uncultured Oscillibacter sp.
GACCGATATTCCGCCTGTGACATCTGCTCCTGCGGATATGGTTACACCAGCGGATAATATCTCAGCTCCAGACGTTGGAATCCCGCCCACCCCGGCTGTGCCGCAGGAAGAGACGGTCCTTGCCGGCGGTGAAGTCCAATCCTCCAGCGTCATTCAGACGGAGGGCCAGACTGACAGCGTATTGCGGCAGGACGGCGTTATCCAGACCGGCGGTGAGCAGGTTGTCCACAGCTCCAGCGAAAAGGCCCATTCGGAGACTGACCGGCAGGGTGGCGGGGGTGACAGCATCAGTGAGAGCCATACGGTCAACCATACCCGAAGCGTGGAAAACGTCCATCGCAGCACACACAACATGTTCCCTGTCCGTATGCCTACGCTGGGTGGTGCGGTTTTCTCTCATTCCCTGCAATCCGGCGGTCAGTTCGCTAATGATGTGATTGGCATGGTGGCCCGGGGCGATATGCGCTCCACCGGCTCCATCACCGGAGATCTGGCCGCTCAGTCCCTCCAGTCCTACATGGGCCACACCGCACTGGGGGCAAGTGCCGCCGAAAAAGTATCCTTCTCCCAGGTGGAGATTGGCGGCGGACGCATCACCGGCCGGGAAGTGACCCCGGAACATCCCCAGGGAATTGAGTTCGCCATGTACCATGTGGACCAATATTCCAGGCCGGAGGGGGATTATCAGAAGGTGTTTTCTGCGGATGGGGCGGCGTGGTATAAGCAGCACGCCGTTGATACGGTGGTCAAGACCCCCTTCAAAGCCCCGGACGGCGAGATCGACTACCAGAAGGAGATTGTCAAGCGGCTCCCCACCCCGCCGAAGCGGAAAGACCGTATGTAAGGAGCGAATTGTATGGAACACGAACAGCGGGACAGCTACCTGATCCCACCCAATTTTATTGAGGGCGGCACCTTGATGGGCGGAATGTTCAAGACCCGGAACGTCATTGAGGCCGGCATCCTGGGCGCCGCTGTCGGCCTGCCGGTTATGAGCCTGGGCCTCTCCCTGACTGCCCGGATCATCATTTTGTGCCTGACAGCCCTGCCCCTTGTCCTCCTGGCCCTGATCGGAGTCGGAGGAAGCAGTCTGTCCGGCTTCATCCTGCTTTTCTTCAGCTATCTGCGCAACCGCCGCGTGCTGTCACAGGACGCCCCGGCGAGGGGGAGGGACGGCAAAGAGCTGTCCATGCTCCCCACCTGGTCGCGGGGCAAAAAGTCTGCTCCCGATACCGGAGAGGACGAAGCCCGGCTGAAAAGCCGCAGCCGGTTCCAGGTCGATCTGAAGGAGCGCAAGGTCAACCAGTTCAAGACCTTCCTGGACCCGGAGGAAAAGGTACGGCCCCTCAACCCTCTGGCAGACTACATCCCCATTGAGAAGGTCGCCAACGGCATCATCTACACCAGAGACCACCGCTATGTCAAGCTGATCGAGGTGGTTCCGGTCAACTTCCTGCTCCGCAGCGCCCGGGAACAGCGCAGTATCATCTATTCCTTTATCAGCTACTTGAAGATTGCCCCGGTCAAGGTGCAGTTCAAGGTGCTGACCAAGCGGGCGGACATCAACCGCCACATGGATACGGTGCGCCGGGAGCTGGCCCAGGAGACGGACGAACGCTGCCGT
>NZ_CAJULS010000261.1 GCF_910587525.1 uncultured Oscillibacter sp.
TGTTGCGGTTGATGACCCGGCGGTAGAGGTCGTTGAGGTCGCTGGTGGCGAAGCGTCCGCCGTCCAGCTGGACCATGGGGCGGATCTCCGGCGGGATCACCGGCAGCACGTCGATGATCATCCACTCCGGCTTGTTCCCGGAGAGGCGGAAGGCGTCCACCACCTCCAGGCGCTTGACGATGCGGGCCTTTTTCTGGCCGGAGGAACCCTTAAGCTCCGCGTGGAGCTGCTGGGAGAGCTGATCCAGATCTACGTCCTGGAGCAGCTGCTTCACGGCCTCCGCGCCCATGCCGGCCTGGAAGTCGTCCTCATACTTCTCCCGGTAGTCCCGGTACTCCTTCTCGGAGAGGATCTGGTTGCGGCTCAGGGGTGTCTCGCCGGGGTCTGTGACGATATAGTTGGCAAAATACAGCACCTTCTCCAGAATCCGGGGGCTGATGTCCAGCAGCAGGCCCATCCGGGAGGGGATGCCCTTGAAATACCAGATGTGGCTGACGGGGGTGGCCAGCTCGATGTGGCCCATGCGCTCCCGGCGGACCTTGCTCTTGGTGACCTCCACGCCGCAGCGGTCGCAGATCTTGCCCTTGTAGCGGATCTTCTTATACTTGCCGCAGTGGCACTCCCAGTCCTTGGTCGGCCCAAAGATCCGTTCGCAGAACAGACCATCCCGCTCAGGCTTCAGGGTGCGGTAGTTGATGGTCTCCGGCTTCTTGACCTCGCCATAAGACCACTCACGGATCTGCTCAGGGGAGGCAATCCCGATCTGAATAGCGTCAAATTCCGCGTAACTCATGTTCCTCGCCTCCCTTTCTTAGTTGTCCTGGCCATCATCTTCGATGATGACCTCATCGGAGAGGGAGAAATCTCCCTCTTCCTCGTCGTCTGTCTGCTCCAGGTCGGAGGCCTCCAGATCGTCGTCGTCTGAGCCCTCCTTCAGGGAATAGCCTGCGGCGGAGAACTCCGACTCTTTCCCGCCTCCATAGCCGTCGAAATCATCGATGTGGAAGTTGCCGGGCTGATAGGTGTCGTCGTCCTCGTCCTTCAGCTCAATGACCTCGCCGCCCTCGTCCAGCACCTTGATGTCCAGACACAGGGCCTGCAGCTCCTTCACCAGGACCTTGAAGGCCTCGGGCACGCCGGGGGCGGGGACATTGTGGCCCTTGACGATGGACTCGTAGGTCTTCACACGGCCCACCACGTCGTCCGACTTCACCGTGAGCATCTCCCGGAGGGTGTAGGCCGCGCCGTACGCCTCCAGGGCCCACATTTCCATCTCACCAAACCGCTGGCCGCCAAACTGGGCCTTGCCGCCCAAGGGCTGCTGGGTGACCAGAGAGTACGGGCCGGTGGAGCGGGCGTGGATCTTATCGTCCACCAGGTGGTGGAGCTTGAGGAAGTACACATAGCCCACCGTGACCCGGTTGTCGAACCGTTCGCCGGTGCGGCCGTCGTAGAGCCAGCTCTTGCCGTCGGGGCTGAGGCCCGCCAGCTGGAGGGTATCCTGAATGTCCTTCTCGTTGGCGCCGTTGAAGATGGGGGTGGCCACCTTCCAGCCCAACGCCTGGGCGGCATAGCCCAGGTGGACCTCCAGCA
>NZ_CAJULS010000262.1 GCF_910587525.1 uncultured Oscillibacter sp.
AGGAACTGGATGTAGTTGGCCACGTCGATGTCCAGGTGGGTGCAGTCCGCGCACAGGCCGGTGTGCAGGCGGGCCGCGCAGCGGGGCGCCAGGTCACGGCCGATGTTGGTGGCGCCGATCAGGAACGCCTCGGGCTTCAGGTCCTCGATGACGTCGCAGATCACCTTGGCGTAGGCGTCGGTGTTGTAGACGGCCAGCTTCTCGTCCTCGCAGACGTAGACCTTGTCCGCGCCATAGCCGCCCAGCTCTTTGGCGGCGGCCTCAATGCCCTTGCCGCCCAGCAGCAGTCCGCAGACATTCACGCCCAGCTCGTTGGCCAGGTCGCGGCCCTTGCTGATCAGCTCGAAATCGGTGGGCATCAGCTTGCCCTCGCGCTGCTCGCAGAACACCCATACATCCTTGAAAGCAGCGATATCCGCGCTATTAAAAGTAGACATATTCATTTACACCTCTCTGCAAAGTAGTGTTACGTTGTCGTCGCTTCGGCCTGATTTATCACCAGATAATCAGAGCGAGTTAAAGTTCTTTTGCTTACTTTTCTTTCAAGTAAAGTAAGTCTCAGATGATGTGCTTGGCGGCCAGAATGCCGGCCAGCTGCTCACAGGTCTCCTTGCCGTCGCCCTCTAACATCTGTCCGGCGCCCTTCTGGGGCGGGGTGAAGCTCTTGAAGATGTTGGTGGGAGAGCCCTTGAGGCCAATGGTGGTGGCGTCGATGAGCCTGTGGTCTTTCAGCTTCTCGTAATCGAAAGTCTCCAGAGGCTTGGAGTAGGTGGCGTAGATGCCGCCGATGGACATATAACGGGGGTTGTTCAGCTCCTTGATGCAGGTCAGCAGGCAGGGAGTCTGGACCTTGATGGTCATGTAGCCGTCCTCCAGCATCCGTTTGACGGTGACATTCTCCCCGTCCTTCTGGATATCGGCGGCGTAGGTCACCTGGGGCAGGCCCAGCTTCTCGGCAATCTGGGGACCCACTTGGGCGGTGTCGCCGTCGATGGCCTGGCGGCCGCACATGACAATGTCGTCCTTCTCCACGCCGATGGTGTCGATGGCGGCGGCCAGAATCTGGGAGGTGGCGTAGGTGTCGGACCCGCCGAACTCACGGGCGGACACCAGCACGCCCTCGTCGGCGCCCATGGCCATCAGCTCCCGCAGCATTCCGGCGGCGGGGGGCGGACCCATGGTCACCACGGTGACCTTGCAGCCGGTGGCGTCCTTGAGCTTGAGAGCGGCCTCCACGGCGTTCATGTCGTCGGGGTTGGTGATGGTCTGCATGGAAGCCCGGTTCAGGGTGCCGTCAGGATTGACGGCCACCTTCCCGGAGGTATCAGGCACTTGCTTGACGCAAACAATGATCTTCATACTTGTTTTCCTCCAAATTTATTTTGAGTCCCAGGATAAAGCAGAACTCTCCCACATAGGGAAGTGAAACGCTGCCGCCGCTTCGGCCCGGTTCATTTCCGGACTGCCGCAGCGTGCGAAAGTTCTTTTGACGGCTTTCTTTCAAAAAAGTCACAGTCCCATATTCGCGGAAATAACAATGCGCTGGACCTCGGAAGTGCCCTCGTAGATCTCGGTGATCTTGGCGTCCCGCA
>NZ_CAJULS010000263.1 GCF_910587525.1 uncultured Oscillibacter sp.
TCCAGATCCCCGAGGAGCTCTTCCAGCGGATCAAGGCCCACCTGGAGCGGGAGACCCAGCGGACCGGCAGGAAGTACACTCAGCGGGAGTTCGTGCTGGGCCTGATCGAGGAGGCCCTGAACGAGGCCGAGCGGCGGGCCGCCGGGGAGGGAGGCCGGACAGGCCGCCGCCACTGAGGCCAGCGCCGGCTCCGGTGAGCCCTTCGAGTCCGAGGAGGAGGCCCTGCCCCCGGAGAAGCCCTGAACCGCCACAGCGGCCCCCACACGGGCCGTGTGAAGCCCCCGGTGATCCAACGCCAGCATCGCCGGGGACCTTTTTCGTTTCCAGCAGCTCAGACGCTGAAATTCAGCTGACGGTAGTAGCCGTCATAAATCCGGGAGATGGGCTTGTCCGCCACGACAGGCCGGTCCGGGCCGTAAAGCAGACTTCCCAGCTTATAGCTCACGCCATTGATGCAGACATTCTCCCCCGCGCTGTGGCTGCCAAACTTCGTCAGCCAGGCAAGGGCCTCCCGCACCGTGCAGCCCCGGCGGAGCTGCCCCTGCTCGTCCCACAGCGGATCATAATCCAGTCCCATTGCACAAAATCCTCCCATAATTTTTTACAATACCGCTAAATATTGTAGCTGGAAGCGGCAGGAAAAGCAATGACGAACCCGTAGAAAAAGAAGCGGTGATTTTGTGGAAGTTCAGCCTTGACAGCGCAAACGCCGCAGCCCCAAGAGAAAGCAGAGGTGCACCTTATGAACCAAGAAGAATTTGCCAGAAAACTCCATGCGCCTCCGCCGGAATTGGCGCAATTAGTGGAGGACTGTATGAGCGATCAGGAATTTCTCATCCACATAAACGCCCTCATTCCCTTCACCAGCGAAGAAGCCAACAGCAATCTGCTGGATTTTGCCAACAGCTTCTGGATTGAGCTGAAAGAGGACCTGTACCATACGTTTTCCTTCGTCGCCCACCACTTTACCCCGGAGGTGCTGCAAGGCGTGTATGACCTGAGCGGAGACGCAAACGGGGGGATGCTGCCGTGGGGATTGATCGGCGCGGCGATTTATTTGCAGACGAATACGCCTGTGCAGGAGATCCAGGAGGATGCGTGGGACCACTTCACCGTCTTCTCCACACCGGAGACGCCGAACACGCTCAGCGCTCTGGCCATCTGCACCGTGCGGGAGAACGGGCGCGCCACACGCTTCTATACCCGTCACTTCGGGCAGTTTGATCCCCTGAAGCTGCTGTACGGGGCGACGGCCCTCGCCATACGCGGCGGCAGCACTATAACGAAGGCGATACAGCAGATCGACTGCCATATGCGTGCGTCCGGCTTGGGGAGCGCCAGAGCTGTCTCCGGCCCGGAGTCCAAGATGACGGATAAGCTGTTTCAGCTGATGGGCTCCAGCCCCATTACCGCCGCCCATATCACCATAGATGTGGACAGCGGAAATGTCGTCACAAAGATGAACCCTTTGTGGGAGAAGCTGCGGGACGAGCTGAAGCCTGACCCGCCTGCACAACAGCAGAAGCACGACGGGAAAGAGCACTCTTCCAGACGAAATCATCAGCTGGAGAGATAAAGAGAAGCGGCGCTTT
>NZ_CAJULS010000264.1 GCF_910587525.1 uncultured Oscillibacter sp.
CAAGCGCTACCGCTCCAACTGCATCAACTGGGGCATCCTGCCCTTTACCCTGGACCAGGGGACGGAGTTCCCCTATGAGGCGGGGGACTGTATCTTTGTGCCGAATGTCCGGCACGCCGTGCGCTGCAACCGGCGGGATATCCACGCCAAAGTGCTCAAGCGGGACGGCGGCGTGGAGGACCTCACCCTGCACCTCCCGCCCCTCACGCCTGACGAAGAGGAGATTATCCTGGACGGCTGCCTCATGAACTACTATGCCAAGCGGGCGGACCCGAAGCTCCGCACCCTGCCCGCCGGCGCGGGCCGGGAGGAGATCATCGGCCTGCTGGAGGAGTGGACGGAGCTGCTGGCGGAGGAGAAGTACGGGGAGGCCCTGTCCATGTTCCTCATTGACACCAACACCGGAGACTGGACCCCGGAGCTGCTGGAATCCGCCGTCTACGGCTACGGCTGTCCCGGATACACCCGGGAGGAGGCCGCCAGGGAATTCGGCCGCGCCGGCTACAAAATCACCTCTCTGAAAAGCAGCCCCTATCGGGAGGAAATCCACAGGGCCATCCACATCTCCTCGGACCGCCGCTGGATGGGCCGGGACGACACAGCGGCGGTCATCGACTACGGCAAAGTGCCCCTGAACGGGGAACCCAGCGATTTAACGGCCCAGTTCTTCCTGCGGAAGCTGGACGACCAGACAGCCGCGCTGACATTCATTGACCTGCATGTCATGTGAGGAGGCGTTTTTATGGAAAAAATCAAAATGACCACCCCCCTGGTGGAAATGGACGGGGATGAGATGACCCGCGTCCTCTGGGGAATGATTAAGGAAAAGCTGATTCTGCCCTTCGTAGACCTGAAAACCGAATATTACGACCTGGGTCTCCTGAACCGCAACGCCACGCGGGACCAGGTGACCACTGACGCCGCCAATGCCACAAAGCGCCTGGGCGTGGCCGTCAAATGTGCCACCATCACTCCCAACCGCCAGCGGATGGAGGAGTACCCGGAGCTGACGGAGATGTGGAAGTCTCCCAACGGCACCATCCGGGCCATTCTGGACGGCACGGCCTTTCGCTCCCCCATCGTCCTGCCCTGCATCCGCCCCGTGGTGAAGAACTGGGAGTCCCCCATCACCATCGCCCGGCACGCCTACGGCGACATGTACAAGGCCGTGGACATGTCCACAGACGAGCCCGGCACCGCCGCATTGACTTTTAAGGGTGAGAGCGGCGCAGAGAAGACGCTGAACGTCCAGACCGTAGACGGCCCCGCCGTCTGGCAGGGCCAGCACAACAAGGAGTCCAGCATCCGTGCCTTTGCCCGTTCCTGCTTCCAGTACGCCCTGAGCCAGAAACAGGACTTGTGGTTCTCCACAAAGGACACCATCGCCAAGGTCTATGACGGCGAGTTCAAGCGGATTTTTGAGGAGGAGTACGAGACCTCCTACAAAGCGGAGTTTGAAAAGCTGGGCATCACCTACTTCTACACCCTCATTGACGACGCCGTAGCCCGTGTCATCCGGTCCAAGGGCGGCTTCATCTGGGCGCTGAAAAACTACGACGGCGACGTGATGAGCGACA
>NZ_CAJULS010000265.1 GCF_910587525.1 uncultured Oscillibacter sp.
GTGCTCTTCCGATCTTATATGGACCGGGATATCGTTATCCACGGCGGCGGCGTGGGCCCTGTGAGCCAGAAGCTCTACGATCATATCTATGGTATGCAGACCGGCGTGGTGGCCGACGACATGGGCTGGATTGTCCAGCTGTAATATTTTAGGCCAGCTGCCGAAGCAGCTGGCCTTTTCGTTTTGCGGTCCCTGCCGTGAGGCGGGATGTACCTGCCGGGCCCTCTCCGTCACGGCTTCGCCGTGCCACCTCTCCCAAAGGGAGAGGCAAGAGGAGCGTGCGGCCTCAGGGATATCTTCTTGGCTTCCCCTCTGGGGGAGCTGTCAGCCGAAGGCTGACTGAGAGGGCCTTTGGCTGCCCCACATGGGAGCATAGCCCCGAGTAGTCAATGAAAAGCGGCTACTCCCGGCGGCTGTTTTCCTCCGCGATCTCCAGAAGCCCGGTCAGCTTCTCCCAGTCCTCCGGGGCGATACCTGCTGAGAGCCGCTGCTGGAACTCCTCGTGGGTCTGGTTGATGATCTTCACCATCTCTTCCCCCTGGGGGGTCAGGAACAGTTGGTATTGCCGCCGGTTCTCCGGGTTGGTCTGTCTCCGGATGTGGCCCGCGTCCTCCAGACGCCGGGCGTCACGGGCCGTACTGGCCTTGTCCAGGGCGTAGAAGGTGCAGATCTCCTCCTGGCTGGCTCCGGGCCGCCGGGCGGTGTAGATCAGGATCAGGTGCATGAATCCCACGTAGCCATGGGGCGTCAGCACCCGGCGCAGGGCCACCATCCTGCGGCGGTTGATGCGCAGGAGGCTGGTGAGGACGGGGCTGGTCATGGCGCGGCCTCCTCCCCCTGGGGCCGGAGAGCCGCATCCTGGGCCGCCTGCCGGATCATCGCCTTCATCCGGCGAACCAGCGGCACAGCCAGGGCGATTGACAGCACGTCCGCCACCGCCTGAACGGCGGCCACGCCGTTAGCACCCCCAAGCATGGTCATGGGATACACGATCGGCAAAAAGCAGCTCCCCTGCCGGGAGGTGGACAGCAGCACCGCCCCCAGGGCCTTGCCCAGTCCGGCGCAGAGCATATTGACCACCGCCACCCAGCTGTGGGCGGGCAGGGCCAGACATTGTAGCCGGATAGCCAGCGCCCCCACAGCCTGCATCTCCGGGTCCGCTTTGGCGAAGAGGGTGATGAGCGGCTCGGCAAAGATCGCCAGCAGTACGCCCATGACCGCCGCGCCGACGACCGCCGTCCGGGCGGCAAAGCGGTAGCTCTCCTCCACCCGGTCGTAACGTTTCGCCCCCCAGTTGAAGCCCGCCACCGGCTGAAACCCGGTGCCAAATCCAAGGATGACCCCGAAGGGGAACATCATGACCTTGGTGGACACGCCGATGCCCGCCAGCACGGAGTCGGAAATACCCCCGGCGATGCGGTTGAGGACAATGGCGGAGATCACCGCCAGGCCGTTGCGGAACAGGGACGAGGACCCCACGGACACAATCTGCCCCACAATGGCTCCGTCCGGCTGGAACAGCCGGGGGGACAGGCGGAGGAGGCTCCGGCGGGTCAGATAGGGGA
>NZ_CAJULS010000266.1 GCF_910587525.1 uncultured Oscillibacter sp.
CCGCCAAGGAGCTGGGCGGCTACGGCGCGGACAAGGTCTATGTCTGCGAGAGCCCCATGCTGGCAGTCTACAATACCGACGCCTATGCCAAGGTCATCTGCGACGTCATCGAGGACCTGAAGCCCGAGGCCTTCCTGATTGGCGCGACGAACATCGGCCGTGACCTGGCCCCCCGCTGCGCGGCCCGGCTGCATACCGGCCTGTGCGCGGACTGCACCCACCTGGACATCGACGTCGCCAACTACATCCAGTTCCTGCGGGAGGCTTCCACCATCGACGTGGACAGCCAGAAGTGGGACATGGAGGACCGGAACCTGAAGATGACCCGTCCGGCCTTCGGCGGCCACCTGATGGCCACCATCATCTGCCCCCGCTTCCGTCCCTGCATGGCGACGGTGCGGCCCGGCGTTATGAAGAAGAACCCCTTCGACCAGGCCAAAGCGGATGCGTGCGTCATTGAGAAGCCCGGCTTCTCCCTGTCTGAGGCGGACGTGAAGACCGAGGTCACCGAGGTGGTCAAGGCGGCGAAGAAGCTGGTGGACCTGATCGGCGCGGACTTCATCGTGTCCGTGGGGCGCGGCATCAGCAAGGACGTCGAGGGCGGCATCAAGCTGGCGGAGGAGCTGGCTGCGGAGCTGGGCGGCGTGGTCGGCGGCTCCCGCGCCACCATCGACAGCGGCTGGCTGAGCGCCGACCATCAGGTGGGCCAGACCGGCAAGACCGTGCATCCCAAGGTGTACGTGGCTCTGGGCATCTCCGGCGCCATCCAGCACAAGGCGGGCATGCAGGACTCCGAGTGCATCATCGCCGTGAACAAAAACGACACGGCTCCCATCTTTGAAATCGCGGACTACGGCATCTGCGGCGACCTGTTCAAGGTCACCCCGCTGCTGACCGAGGCCATCCGGGCCGCCAAGGCCGCGAAATAATTTCCGAACCAAGCAAAAGACCGAAGGGCGCAAGCCCTTCGGTCTTTTTTCCCATAAGCGCCAAGTCAGCGGCAGCGGAAAGAGGAGCTGGTCATTCGGTAAGTGCCAACCCCCCGCTCAATCTACGCCGCGGACCGGAGACTTGCGTAATAAACTATCCGTACCGCGCCCCCGTTTTCTCTCTTCCACCGTGCACGGCGCATTCTCTCTTTTCGCAAAGATTGGGGCCCCCGCAAAATCGAAGATTTTGCGGGGAGAGGAGGAAGGAACGGAGCAGAACGCAGTCCACGCCGTCAGGCGGGGACGGAGTGGGCGGAGTTTCTTCCGACGACATGAGGAGTGCATTGGACCAGCCGGCATCTAGCTGCAATCCTCCCCGCCCGAAGGGCAGGAACCCTCCCCCTTCCCCGGGTGGAAGTGACTCCAAACCGCCTCGGCGGCAGGCCGCGGCACCACCGCCGCCAAAGCCTCCGCATCCGCCTCCCGGATGGCCTTAATGGTCCCGAACTTCTTTCTAAGCTCCTCCCGCCGCTTTGGACCCACGCCGGGGATGCCGTCCAGGGCGGAGCGCATGGCGCTTTTCCCGTGGCTCTCGTGGTGGTAGGTGATGGCGAAGCGGTGGGTCTCC
>NZ_CAJULS010000267.1 GCF_910587525.1 uncultured Oscillibacter sp.
CGCCCGTGAGAGCGACGAGACGCTCTACACCTGGGCAGGACCGGAGATCGCCGTGGCCACCACCAAGGCCTACACCACCCAGCTGGCGGTTTTGGACCTGCTGGGCCTGTATCTGTCGAAGACGCTGGGGTCTCTGGACGAGGCGGAGCGGCGGCGCATTCTGGACGAAATGCTGCTGCTGCCGGAAAAACTGGAGCGCGTCCTCGCCGGAAAAGAGGACATCCAATACTTTGCCAGCCGGTATTTCAATCTCAACAGCGTCTTTTTCATTGGGCGGAATATAGACTACGCCCTGGGCCTGGAGGGTTCCCTGAAGCTGAAGGAAATCTCCTACATCCACTCCGAGGCATACGCCTCCGGCGAGCTGAAACACGGAACCATCAGCCTCATAGAGGACGGCACGCTGGTGGTGGCTCTGGGCACCTACGGCAAACTGTTTGAGAAGGCGATGAGCAATATTCTGGAGGTCAAGACCCGCGGCGGCGACGTGCTGGCGTTGACGGCAGAGAGCCGGAGGGCAGAGATGTCGCGTACGGCTAACGGCGTGATCTCCATACCCGACGCCCATCCTATGCTGATGCCCCTGCTGGGAGCCGCACCGCTGCAGCTGTTTGCGTATTATGTGGCGTTGATGCGGGGCTGTGATATTGATAAGCCCCGGAATCTGGCAAAATCGGTTACTGTGGAGTAAATGTGCAGAAGGATACCCCTCTGCATAACAAGTGTATATATTCATTCCAAACGCTGGATTTCTGGAAGCTCCGGCAAAATCCAACCAATCTTTTCCCGCTTTTTTGCGAAAAACAGCAAAGTTACAAGAATTCCAATCAATAATTATTCATTTTTGTATAATAAACCATTGACAATTACAAACCTCTGTAGTATGCTTCCAAATACCTTGGCCGGCAGGCCGGGTGTTTGGAAGACCGCCGCCATTTCCGGCGGCAAAGAAAGGATGTTTGTAATGAAAAAGTTATTTTCTCTGATTTTGGCCCTGACGATGGCGCTGGCCCTGGCCGCCTGCGGCAGCAGCGGCGGCAATCCGTCCAACGGCCAGAACGACGCGCAGAATGCCAGCCAGAACACCGGGGACAGTCAGGACGCCTCCAGCGGCGATGTTGACATCAACACCCTGGTGGTGGAGAGCGGAAAGCTGCATATGTCCACCAACGCCGCCTTCCCTCCCTATGAGATGGTTGCCAACGACGGCAGCTTCGAGGGTATTGACGTAGAGGTTGCGGGCCTCATTGCTGAGAAACTGGGCTTGGAACTGGTGGTGGACGATATGGACTTTACTGCCGCTATGCTGGCTGTGCAGAACGGCAAGAGCGACATCGCCATGGCGGGCATCACCGTCAACGAGGAGCGTCAGGCGAATATGGACTTCACGGAGTCCTATGCCACCGGTGTACAGGTCATCATCGTGCCGGAGGGTTCCAGCATCGCCACTGTGGATGATCTGGCCAACGCCGAGCTGATCGGCACCCAGGATGGTACGACCGGCTATATCTACTGCTCCGATACCCCGGAGAACGGCGGCTACGGCGAGGACC